>JAITBO010000187.1 GCA_031283505.1 Treponema sp.
TGGATCACCACCAAAAATCACGGAGGACACGGAGTTTCACGGAGAAATTTTGTAACTAAAAACTCTGTGTGTTTCTGTGGTTAAAATTCCTATGTGTTTATCCTGTACGCCGGAAAACCGCGGACGGGACGTTACTCTATCCCCATAGCCTTGCGCAGCCTGGCAACCGTAGCGCGGGCTATGTCCCTGGCCCTTTCCGTCCCTCTGGCAAGCAGGGCGTCCAGAGCCGGGATGTCCGACATGATGGCCGTAAAGCGCTCCCGCAGGGGGGTAAGTTCCCGGTTCATCACCCGGAAAAGTTCCTCTTTGGCCTCGCCCCAGCCCATGCCCCCGGTGCGGTACCTGGCGGAGAGGGCCCGCTGTTCCTCCGGCGAGGCAAAAAGCTTATAGAGCAGATAAATCTGGGAAGCTTCCGGGTCCTTGGGTTCCTCCACGGCCTGGGAGTTGGTGACTATGCGCATGACAAGCCTGCGGAGTTCTTTTTCCGCCGCAAAAAGGGGAATAGTATTGCCGTAGCTTTTGCTCATCTTCCGTCCGTCAAGCCCGGGTACCACCGCCACCTGTTCCTGTATGGACGCCTCCGGCAGCCTGAGGAGTTCCGCCTTATAGTTGAAGTTAATCGCCCGGGCTATGTCCTGGGCCATTTCCACGTGTTGAACCTGATCCCTGCCCACGGGCACGACATGGGAGTCAAAGAGCAGGATGTCTGCCGCCATCAGCACCGGGTAGGTGTAGAGCCCCATGTTGATCCCCGCGTCAGGGTCGTTTTTCTTGTCAAGATTGTCCTGTACCGCCGCTTTGTAGGCGTGGGCCCGGTTCATCAGTCCCTTGGCGGTAAAAGCCATCAGGATGGTGGTCAGCTCAAAGGTCTCGGGGACGGAACTTTGGCGGTAAAAGATCACCTCCCCGGGATTGAGTCCCGCCGCAAGCCAGCCTGCCGCAACCTGGCGGATATTGGCCGACAACTCTTTGGGATCCTTTAGGCTGTTAAGGGCGTGGTAATCCGCGATAAAGTACCGGGCATCGTATTCTTTTGCCAATTCCAGGGCCGGCTTGATAGCCCCAAAATAGTTCCCGATATGGAGAATTCCGGTGGGTTTAATTCCCGTAAGGGCAATCTTCTTCATAATTAGAAAATCTACCCGGAAAGGCCGGAACTGTAAAGCCCGGCGCAAATTATTAGTCCGAACTTCCAGTTTTTACCGAGGTGGTTACCAGCCAAAACGCGCAAGGGATAGAAGTGGAAATCCTTTTGGCGTAGCCAAAAGATTGGAACGGATAGCCCGGTCCTGGCCTAAAGGCCAGGATGCGCCCAATACATTCGGTTTATTAAAATAACGCTATAAATTGTAAGCCCTTTCTGTTATGCTGATATTTATGGAATATGTAGGAATTCTGTTCCGGATTGTCGGCGGGCTCTGCCTCTTTCTGTATGGGATGAAGGTCATGAGCGACGGAATCCAGCAAGCCGCCGGTGACCGGCTGCAACGGGCGTTGAATTTCATGACCGGGAACCGGTTTATTGGAGTGCTTACCGGCGCGGTGGTTACCACCATAGTCCAGTCGTCTTCGGCGACTACCGTCATGGTTGTATCTTTTGTGAATGCCGGGCTCCTTACCCTGAATCAGTCCATAGGGGTAATTATGGGGGCGAATATCGGGACCACAACCACTGCCTGGATCGTGTCCCTTATCGGTTTCAAAATAGATATTGCCGCCATAGCCCTTCCCGCCGTGGGGGCCGGTTTTATCATGGGGGCCATTAAATGGAAGTACCGGGACCTGGGGACGGCCTTTTTAGGTTTCGGCTTTATCTTTTTGGGCCTCCAGTTCCTTACCGGCGCACTGCCCAAGGTGGACCCCGAATCCCTTACCTTTATCAAACAGGTTTCCAACCTGGGATTTGTGTCCATACTGATCGCCGTTGTCGTCAGTACTATCGTGACCCTGGCGATGCATTCTTCGGCGGCTACCATCACGCTGACCATAACCCTGGCCTTTGGACAGGTTATCAACTTTGAGATGGCTGCCGCCATGATCCTGGGGGCCAACATCGGTACCACCATAGACGCGATTCTGGCGGCCATAGGGACCAAGACTGCGGCCAGGCGAACCGCCCTGGTACACGTACTCTTCAACGTGGTGGGCAGCATCGTGGCCCTGGTCTTCTTCAGGCCCCTCCTCTTGCTCGTGGATATTATTACGCCCGGTTCTCCCAACGGGCCCAACATAGCCTCTCACCTTGCCATGTTCCACACGGTCTTCAACGTATTCTGTACCCTGGTGTTTCTGCCTTTTGTAAATCAGTTTGCCACCCTGGTTTCTTTTATTATAAAAGAGAAGCCCGGACAGGAGCCCCACGCCCGTCAGCCCTACAAGCTGGAATACAGTTCCGGCGCTATTCAGAACAGCCCGGAACTCAATATACTCAGGGCGCAGAAGGAAATTCGGGATATGGCGGGAATCGCATCTTCCATGTTCGCCCAGGCCAGTTCGGCGTTGCGTTCCCTCAAGCAGGCCGAGGACCGGGAAGCGGCGGTAGACGCCCTGATCAAGGACTTACAGGAAAAGGAAGAAACCGCCGATGAAATGCGGGAAGAACTTACCCGCTTCCTTATAGCGTGTACCCGTCAGCAGTTGAGTCATCAGTCGGACCGGAAGGTCTCTATGCTCCTGCGCATCATAGCGGATCTTGAGGACATGACCGACGACTGCTACAGCATCAGCCTTATCCTGGAACGGAGCGTAAAGAAGGACCTTATCTTTAAGGAAAAGGAAATGGAAGCCCTGGCGCCTTATGTGGGCCTGGTTGAGGAATTCCTGGATTTTGTCGGAAAACAGCTTGGCAGCCGCATCTCGTTGAAGCAGATACTCTACGCCCGGGACCTGGAGAGCAGAATCGACAAATCCAGAGACAAACTGCGAAAGATGGGCCGCAAACGCATAGAAGCCGGAGAAAACGTCAAGACGGAACTCCTGTTTATCGATCTGGTCAAGCGCATTGAAAAGCTGGGGGACTGGTGTTCCAATATTTCCGAGGTTCTGGCAAAGACAGGATAGTGTAACTCTGTCCACAGATTACACGGATTTTTCATACAAAACGCGAGTCTGATGGACTATGCGGGAGGACTTCCCCCCCGGAAGGGAAGTCCGCTGATGGATTAAGCTCTACGCCGTTGCCTCATCACTTCGTAAAAGAGTATCCCTGCGGCTACCGACACGTTAAGGGAATCTATCCTGCCCTGGGTGGGTATGCTTATCATACCGTCACAGGCTTCCCTGAGGAGGCGGGAAATGCCTGTCCCCTCCCCGCCCAGAACGAGAGCTACCCGTCCCCCAAGGTTCCGACTGTACGCCGCCTCGCCTTCCGTGTCCGCGCCGTAGATCCAGAATCCCGCGTCCTTGAGGTCCTGCACTGCCCGGGGCAGGTTCGCCACCTCCGCGGCAGACACCCAAGAGACTGCGCCGGCAGAAGTCTGGGCAACGACTTCGGCGTGTTTGGCGGTCCGCCGGTTCCGGGTGACCAGCAGATCCACCCCGAACTGATCGCAGGACCGGAGTATGGCGCCGTAGTTGTGGGGATCCGTGATCTCATCCAGGACAGCAACCAGCGCGTTTTTCCGGTCTCCAAGACCGGCGATGAAGCTCTCCAGATTCGTCTCTCCGCCGGAACCTCCCCGGTGCGCCGGCCCGCCTTCGTCCACCGCCAGGGCTATGCCCCGGTGACCGGGAGCAAGGCGGTCAAGCTCGTAAGTGCCTACCCGGTCCACCCGTATCTTGCGCGAAACCGCCAATGCCGCGATTTCCTTGGCCCTGGGACCGGGTTTCGCCATGAGTAAAGGCCCTTGCCCGGAACCGGCGGACTTTATGGCTTCTTCAATAGCATGAAATCCTGTTAAATAGATCATGATAGTTCGTAGGTCCTGTCATACCTGACAATTTCGGAATCACCATAGCCTTTTTCGGCCAGATACCCCTTGAACGCAGCCTGGGCCTTGGGCTCCCCGTGGACCAGAAAGATACGCTTGAGCCGGGATGTATCCAAAGCGCCGAGCCACTCCCCGGCCTCAAAGTAATCCGCGTGGGCACTGAAGGCGTTGATTTCCTCCACTGCCGCCCGGCGTTTAAACCATTGGCCATGAATCTTCAGTTCGGTTTCTTTGTTGCGTATGCGCCGGCCCAGGGTATCCTTCGCCATGTAGCCTACGGTCAAGATGGTGGTATTTGGGTCTTCTATGCCGTTTATCAGATGGTGCTGGATACGTCCGGCCTCGCACATACCATCGGCGGAAATGATGATGAGCGGCCCCTTCTGGCTGTTCAGGGCCTTGGATTCGTTCACATTGGTAGTAAAATGCAGGGCGTTGAAACCAAAGGGGTTCTTGTGATGCCTAACGAACGCAGCGTGAACATCCTCGCAGTAACATTCGGGATGAATCTGAAAAATGGTGGTGGCGTTGGTGGCCATGGGCGAATCCACATAGATGGGAATTTCCGGAATGCTCCCCTCATCGGTGAGTATATGAAAATAATAGACCAGTTCCTGAGTCCGCTCAATGGCAAAGGCGGGAATAATGATGCGCCCCTGTTTTTCTACCGTCCGGTTTGCGATGGCCGCCAACTTTTCCATGGCGTTGCCGGTGGCGTCATGGCGTCTGTCGCCGTAGGTGCTTTCCAGGACCAGATAATCCGCTGCGGGGAGATTCGTGTCCGGGTCCCGAATGATAGGTTTCCCCGGCCTGCCCAGGTCCCCGGAACAAAGAACGCGTACTTCCTCCCCACCCTTCTTTACGGAGATCATGGCCATGGCGGATCCCAGAATATGCCCCGCATCGAAGAATTCCAGCTTTACGCCGTCACCGATGTAAATAGGCCGGTTATAGGACACCGTTACTATCTGGTTCGATGCATTTACCACATCCGCCTCTCCGAAAAGAGGCTGCCAGTCAAACTTCTCCCCCTTTTTTTGGGCCTGCCTGCGGAGATATTCCGCGTCGCGGGCCTGTATCTTGGCGGAATCCATCATGATAAGGCTCGCCAGGTCCCGGCTTGCGGGGGTGGCGTAGATGTTGCCCTTATAACCCTGCTTCGCCAGAACCGGCAAAAGGCCGCAGTGATCATAGTGGCCGTGGGTCAGTATAACGCTTTCGATACGGTCTACCGATATACCCAGCTTCCGGTTCTTTCGATCCGCCTCTGCCCGACTCCCCTGGAAAGCTCCGCAGTCTATGAGGAAACTCCGGCCATCTACCTCAAGTATATGCCTGGAACCGGTCACTTCCTCAGCCGCGCCGAGGAAATAAAAGGTGATATTCATGAAAACATGATAATATAAAACGAAAGGAATTGGCAGGTCTCTATCGTTACGCGCAATATTTATGCCTAAATTTATCGTTGCAGACACTCTCCATGGCTCTTGAATTTTGCTGTATTTTGAGGCTTTCCCAAATCGCGATTTTTTTTTGAAGTGCGAATTTTATGGCGAAAAAACTTTGTAAGAAATCAGGCAGCCTAAAACCTTGCGTGGCCGATTGTTGATTTTATCAACGATTTTGTCAAGCTGTTTTTGGGTGAGTCCATCAAACGGTGTCTTTTTAGGCAGGTACTGCCGTATCAGTCCGTTGGTGTGTTCGTTCAGTCCCCATTCCCATGACTGATAGGGGGGGGCAAAATAGATGTCCAGCACAAGAGCTTGCGATAGGCTCTTATGCATAGCGAATTCCTTCCCGTTGTCCAGCGTCAGGGTCTTCCGTATCTGAGCGGGTATTGGCTTGAAGGCGCGGATGGCGGCCTGGTTCAAGGCCGCCGCCGTCTTGTCCGGCAGTATCTTTGCCAGAAGCAATTTCGTCTTCCGGTCAACAAATGTCGCTATGTAGGCGTTTTTACCGGCGCTTTCTATGGTGTCCCCCTCCCAATCATCCACTCGGGTCTTCTCTTCAGCTATTTGCGGGCGTTCATCGATGGAGACACGGTCACGTAGCTGACCGCGATGGTCTTTTATCCCCTTTCGATGACGTGGTTTTCCCTGTCTTTGCCGGAAATGCCCTTTCATCTCCGGGGTTTTCGCCGTTTCCCGGTACAGACAGGTGTAGATGGTCGATGG
>JAITBO010000232.1 GCA_031283505.1 Treponema sp.
CAAACGCGCTGTCCATATTTTGAGCAAGGTTAGTGGTGGCAATAAGGATGCCATTAAGATTTTCCATTTCCTGTAAAATTATATTCTGGATTGTGTTTTCAGTCTGGTCAATCGAATGACTGTCACCGCTGTTTATGCGGCGTTTTCCGATAATTCCGTCCGCCTCATTAAACAACAGAATAGGGGTAATTTTTGAATTGGCAACAGCGGTTCGATATTTGTCAAATATTTGTTTTACTATTTTCTCAGTTTCACCATACCAACAGCTTTTTGCCGCAGATATATCCACCGCCATGATGTTACGTTTTGTGTTTCGTGCTATTTGATAAACAGTTTCTGTTTTACCAGTCCCCGGGCCGCCGCTAAACAGACAAATAAAGCCCTTCCTCATGTTTTTGGAACTGAACCGCTTTTGAATTTTTTTGAAATTCTCTTCCTGTAACAGATATGTGAATTTTTTTATTTCTTCAGCTTCTTTTTCATTGTAGCACATTTTCTTGGCTTTGATGTCTTTAAACAATATCATGTCCTTTTTATAATTTTTTTTCCATTTTGTTTTTATTTCTGATAGCAGCTCATTTTTTACCCTGCCTGACAGTCTCCATGATTCTGAATTCACAAAGCCGCCAGTATTGTTAAATTCGATAAATTTACCTTCTATGAGAGTGTGAGAGCCTACCCTAAGTTCGATTGCATTTTCCAAAGATTCAGATTCGTCTTCATAAAATAAAAACGCAATATTATCTGAATATATGTTATCATCATTGTTATTAACCGCAAGATGACAGAAACAGGCGAGTAGAACCAAGTTATTTTCATTCAGGTTATAGCTCGTCATTTTTCGGCAGAATTGAAGATGCATATTCGAGCTGATAAGGTCCGTCAGCTCAAGAATCAAACCCAGACAAGATAATTCCCTGTTTTCCCGCTCGTTAAAAAGCCGTTTAAGAAAAACAAAGAACTTTTCGATAGATAAGTTTTCCCTGTTTTCCGGTTTATACTCTCCAAGTTTTCTGAGTGATTCCCTGACATCCAGTGGAACCCGGAAAGAAATTCTGCCATCTTCCCTGCAACAGCGTATCAGTTTCTTTTTTGCAAGATCGTCGCTTTCGTTGAGGTATTTGATTATTCGTACTTTGCTGCATTTTATGGCTTGGGCAATTTCGGAAGTGAGAATTCTGGCATCATCGCTTCTTTCCAGAAAATGAGAAAACAGAACCGCCTGAACAGGGTTGATATTGAGTTTTTGAGTTACGCTGTCAAAATGGATTTTCCCTTTGGTGAGACATTTTTTGATACCGTATTTTTGGGAAAACTCGACTATTTTTTCGATATGATCCAATAGTACAAAATCTTTACAGTCTTCATGCTCTACGTCTATCGGCCGGAAAGAGCGAAATTTATCCTTAATGGCGGTAAAATTGATTTTCATATCGCAATAATAGCGTTTTTGGTTAATCACGGAGTGATGGGGAGAAAAATTTTGGGATTTTTGGGTAATTTTGATCATGGCGTTATCTTTTCTTCTCCCCTTTTTTCTATTATAATCTAAGTATGAAAACTTATACAAAACGGTTACTATTTTTTAGTATACTTCTCCTGGGTTTTGCGGGAATTTTGGCGGCCCAGACAGTTCAGCCTTTGACTGTCTACGCTATTAAAGGGCCGTCCGGGGTCGGCATGATACGGCTTTTTGAAGATCCTCCTCTGGTGGGCGGTGTGGCGGTAAAGATGGAAGCCCTGGCCCAGGCGGATCTAATGGCGGCCAGATTCATCTCCGGCGAGGCCAAGGTGGGGATACTGCCCCCCAATGTGGCAGCCAAGATCGCCGCCACGGGGAAACCCATCCAAATCGCCGCGGTTACCGGTACGGGGATGCTGAGTCTTTTAACCAGCGACAGCTCTATCCGGAGTATCGCCGGCCTCAGGGGGAAGTCTGTGGAAGTTGCCGGTCAGGGGGCTACCCCGGATTATGTTTTTCGGCGCATACTCCTTTCCAAAGGGCTTAACCCGGACCGGGATTTGCAGTTGGGGTATGCTCTGGCGTATCCTGAGATTGCCCAGTCCCTTATCGCTGGTCGGATATCTACGGCCCTGTTGCCGGAGCCTTTCGCCACTATGGCCCGGAACGGGAAACCGGAGCTCCGTCTGGTAAGCGATATTCAGACCGAGTGGCGGAACGCCGTTGGAAGCGCCGCTTTACCGCCGATCGCTAACTATCCCATGACGGTCCTGGTGGTGGACGCCGCCTATGCCAAAGCGGAAGGGGGAAATATCCGGGTTATTCTCAATGCCCTTAAGGCGTCAATAGAATGGGTGGCCGCCAACCCTCGGGAAGCGGGAATCCTGGTGGAAAAGCATGAGTTGGGATTACCGACTGCGGTGGTAGCAGCCGCTATACCCCGCAGTAATTATGTGTTTATCCCCGCCAAAGAGGCCCGGCCTTCCCTGGAAGCCCTCTACAGAACGTTCCTGGAATTTTCTCCGGCTTCCATCGGCGGTAGACTGCCGGCGGATAGTTTTTATCTTGAGTTCTAACAAACAGTATTGGTGGAGCCTGGCCGGGGTTGTTGCTTTCCTTGCGGTCTGGGAAATCGGCGCCCGCATATCCGGGTCGTATCTTATTTTCCCCGGCCCTGTTTTAGTCATACGGCGGTTTTTCGCGCTGGTACAAACAGGGTACTTCTTCCGCGCTCTTGGGGGGAGCTTCCTTCGTGTCATCCTGGGGATATTGCTCTCCGCCCCCTTGGGAGTGGTAGTGGGAATACTGGCGGGACTGGACAAACGGGTCAACGCTTTTTTAGCGCCCTTTTTTTCGGTCATCTCCGCTACCCCGGTGATGTCGGTAATACTCATCGCTTTCCTGGTTTTCGGTTCCGAACGGACCCCGGTGTTTACCTCCTTCCTTATGGTCTTTCCGGTGATGGCCGCTAATACCATAGCGGGGGTGTGTTCGGTGGACCCGAAGCTCAGGGAACTTTTCATTCTCTACGGATTGTCCCGGGAAGAGACAGTCCGGCGGCTCTATATTCCGGCGATTATGCCTTTCATCCTGGGGGGAATGCGGAGTTCCATTTCCCTTTGCTGGAAAGTGGTGGTGGCCTCGGAAGTGCTGGTCCAGCCCCTGCTTGCCCTGGGAACGGGGATGCAAAAGGCAAAGGCCCAGCTTGAAACGCCGGAGCTTTTCGCTTGGACCATGGCCGCGGTTATTGCCGCTGCCTTTTCCGAACAGGTTTCTTCCCTGATTCTTCCGGGGAAATTTCGTTGGAAGTACCGGCCCGGCAAAAAGGGACGGTTCCGGTAGTGGGTATTTCCATACAAAATCTTACCTTCGGCTTTAACGAAAAGCTCCTTTTCGAAAATATGTTCCTGGAGTTAGGGGGGGAAAGCCCTGTGGTCATCCTGGGCGCCTCGGGCTGCGGCAAGACCACCCTGCTTAGACTTATGGCGGGGCTTCTTCGTCCCCAGGAGGGCTGCGTTAAGACCGAGGGGAAGGCTTCTTTTGTATTTCAGGAAAGCCGCCTTCTCCCCTGGTACACGGTACTGGAAAATGTCATCCTCCCTATAGAGAGAACCAT
>JAITBO010000387.1 GCA_031283505.1 Treponema sp.
GAAATCGGCTCCGTTACACACCAGCGCCGCCAGCCCGATGACCAGAATGTCTTCCAGTTTATGCCGCAGATTGCCCCACGGCCGCCGGGGGTCCGCTACCCCCTTCAGGTTCTCTCTCAATCCCGCTATGTCCATATCCCCTCCCAAGAATATGTCCATTTTCACTCTTTTTCAGAAAAAGTAAATGCAGGAGCCCTGGGCCCTGGCCCAGTCCTCTTGACAAAATAATTTCCTACTTGTTATAGTGTCTTATATACTAGTAAAACGATATAAATAATAGGATGTTGTTTTGACAAAGAACATAAAGGAGGTTTCCGGAGGGGAAAGGGCCATACCGTCCTCTTCGGTGGCAAATAAAAGCGCAAATCTTCTCAAGTCCTTGACCCACCCGTGCTTCAACGGATGCGGCGGCAAAAACAGCCGCATCCATCTGCCGGTGGTGCCGTCCTGCAATATTCAGTGTAATTATTGCCGCCGCAAATACGAATGTCCCAACGAGAGCCGTCCCGGCGTAACCGCCAGGGTGCTGACTCCCGGAGAAGCTCTGGAACGGTACAAGGCGGTAAAGGAACGCTTCGGCAAGATCGACGTGGCGGGTATAGCGGGCCCCGGCGACGCCCTGGCGGATTTTGAAAAGACCAGGGAAACTTTTGCCCTCCTCCGCAAGGCGGACCCGGATCTTACCTTCTGCCTTTCTACCAACGGCCTCCTGCTCCCCCGGTATGCCGAAAAGATAGCCGCCCTCGGCGTCTCTCATGTGACGGTAACGGTGAACGCCCCGGACCCCCTTGTCGGGAAGCGCATCTACCGTTTTGTAGAATACGAAGGGCGGCATTATTTCGGTGCGGAAGGCGCGACGATTCTCCTCAGGAACCAATACGAAGGTATTGCGCGGCTAAGGGCTCTGGGCATCCTCTGCAAGGTGAACATCGTCATGCTCAAGGGCTTAAACGATTGTATCATTCCGGATATTGTCGCAAAGGTGAAGGAAGCGGGGGCCGATCTCTGTAACATCATGCAGCTCATCCCCGTAGCGGGAACCATCTTCGAGCATATACCCATGGTGAGCAGCGCCGAGATCATGGAGACCCGGAAGAAATGCGAAGCTATTCTCCCTCAGATGTACCATTGCCGGCAGTGCCGGGCTGACGCTGCGGGAACGCTGGACGAAGATATTTCGTACCTGTTTGCCGGCAACGGCAAACCCTGCGCCGTACCCGAAACCAGGACCGGCGGCAGCAACGCTACGGATACTCCGCTTTTCGCGGTGGCGTCAAAAGACGGCATGGTGGTGGATCAGCATTTCGGCCATGCATCGGCCTTTCACATTTACCGCTACGAAAACGGAAAGGTTACATTCATCGAACGGCGCGAAGTACCCCAATACTGTCATAGAAAAGAAAACTGCGGCGGGAGAGAAAGTACCCCGGAGTACCATGGGGAACTCCTCAATTCGATTATTGAAACCATTACCGGCTGTACCGGTGTCATCGCTCTGCGCATAGGGGACGAGCCCCTGCGTCGGCTTAAGGAAAAGGGGATTCACTTCTTTATGACGTATAACTATGCCGCAGATGCGGTAAAGGAATTCGCGGAAAAACTCATTGCCGGAAAGGGAGAGGAAGTCTATGGGAACCATTGTTGTTGACAGTCTAACCGAACTGGTATGCGGGACGCCGCTTCTCCGGCCCCGGCATTTTTAAAAACTAACGGGGATAGAGGGAGTGGATCTCCTCTTCAAGCTGGAATACTTTAACTCCCTTTCCAGCGTCAAGGACTGCATCGCAAAGCCATGATCGAAGACGCCAAGGAACGGGGCCTTCACAAACCGGGGACTGTCCTTATTGAGCCCACCAGCGGCAACCCAGACATCAGCCTTGCCTTTTGTCCGCCGTCACATGAGCATTGAACGGCGGTAGCTGCTCCTTGCTCTGGGGGCGGAACTTGTGCTGACCCCCGGCGCTTTGGGAATGAAAAGTACGGTCAATAAGGCCCTGAAACTCAACGCCCAAATCAAAGACAGCCTGGCGCTGTAAGAGTTTTCCAACCCGGCCAATCCGGAGATCCGCAGAAAAACTACCGGCTCTGAGATATGGGAGGCCATGGAAGGCAGGGTATACATACTGGTGGCCAGCGTGGGAATCGGCGGCACGATTACCGGAGCGGCCTTTGTTGAGGTGAAGGTGACGGCCAGGACCAAAAACCGGGTAAGGCGCTTTCGGTTGATGAAGAAACAGTAACAAAGGCGATAAAACCAGAGGAAGATATTTATTTCGATTATTTCGAACGGATCGCCGACACCTACAACGACATAGACCTCCAGCGCTACGGCCTTATCGCGGCGGATTCCAATTACGCGCCGGTCCTTGCCAACTTTATCTCCGACGAACTAGGCTGGATTCCCCATCTTGCCATGATCACGGACCCTGGCCGACAAAAACAGAGAAGCCCTGGACATTTCCGGCGACACCTATGTTGATATTGCCTCCCAGCACCCCTTTGAGCAGGCCAACCTCATCCGCCGCCTGAAATCCGACGTGATCCTCATGCACACCGGGGGCGGCAACATCACCGTCAAACACGGACTCCCCGTGCTGCCCCTCTTCAATCCCGCCAACAGCTATATGGGTTATGCCGGGGCCTTTGAAGTGGCCTACCGTCTCAAGCGGCTTATCTCCAACAGCCAATACAACCGGAACACCGGGAAGTACCGGTCCCTGCCGTACCGGGAACGGGAACCCTGGTATGAAAAGGAAGTGTCAAGCTATACAACGTGAGTTCGATGATGTTTTGGCAGGGGAGAAGCCCTGCGGTTAACAAATTTTGCATAAACAGATTCAAACAAGTACACTTTGCCGGGGAAACTATAAGAGTTTGACATTTCCGCTAAGTTAGGAACCGGAAAAAAACCTGTTGCATATTTCCATGAAAGGAAAAACCGCCGGAATTTTGGAGATCAAAATATTGGATTGAAGCTCCCCCGCCGGACCTGCGGCCTATGGACCCGCCTTCCGGTCAATACTTAAATTCGCTCTCCCCGATAAACTCCCTGAGTATGCTCTGCCCCGGCACATACTGGGGCGGTATGAGGGCGAAATTTTGCAGGAAGGTCAGGAGCCGCACCGCTTCGGAGTATTCGCCCTGGGTCGGCTTGACCAGGCGGAGCAGGGGATCCGCGTAAAATTTCAGGACTGCCAGTTCATAGTCCAGAGCGGAATTGAAGGCCGCGTCGGCGCTGTTCTGGAAAGGGAAAATGTGCTTCCGTTCCCCGCTCTGGACCGCCGGCCACATGGAGATGGTCCCCGCCGCATCCTTCCCCCGGAACTGGTAGTCCCGGACCATGCGCCTCAGAAGCCGGTTGTCGCTTGTGGGAATACGGTTGTGGTCGTCCAGGTTAAGCTGGGTCAGGGCGGAGACGTAGAGCTTGAATTTGGCGCTCCGGTCAATCTGGGCCGTCAGGGCCTCGTTCAGGCCGTGGATACCCTCTACAATAAGCATGGTCCGCCGCCCCAGGCATATCCGCTTGCCCCCCGCCTCTTTGCGGCGGCCGGTTTTAAAGTCGTAGACCGGCAGCGTCACCTCGTTCCCCTCCATAAGGGAAAGAAGCTGTTTGTTCAGCAGGGCCACGTCCAGGGCCTCAAGACACTCGTAATCGGGCTTCCCGTTTTCGTCCAGGGGAGTCTTTTCGGTTCCCACGTAGTAATCGTCCAGACTGATGGCGACAGGCTCTATGCCCATCACCGTAAGCTGTATGGCCAGACGCTTCGCGCTGGTGGTTTTTCCGGAACTGGAAGGCCCGGCGATGAGGATTACCTTCACCGTATCCCGTTTTTCGTAGATGCGGTCCGCGATTTCCGCCAGTTTTTTCGCCTGGAACGCCTCCGCAGTGCGTACATAATCCCGTATGCTCCGGTCCGCCACCATGCGGTTAAGGTGGCCCGCCGCATGAACCCCGACAATGCGGCCCCACTTCTTGTATTCGTTGTAAACGCTAAAAATTTTGGGACTGTCCTCAAAAGGACCTATAACCATTCCTTCGCCCACGCCGGGGAAACGGAGAAGAAAACCGTTGTGATAGGGCATAAGCTCAAAGGCCGAAAGAAGCCCGCTCCGGTAGACCAGGGGTTCTATGTAGAGGTCCGCAAAATCCTTGCAGATATTCACCTGTACCCTGGACTCGGTGCGATAGTCGAGGAGGAGCCGGGTGTCGATCTGTTTGTTTTTTTCGAATCGATCCAGGGCCTCCGCGTATGCCAGAAAACCGGATTCTATGGGATGGTCCTCTTCCGCCAGGCGGCGCATCCTTTCCCCAAGGGCGGCGACCTCCTCCTCCAAAGGCTTGCGCCCGTCCGCGAAAATGTAGTAATAGCTGTTCCCCAGGGAATGACCCACATAGAGGCTTCGTTCCGGAAAAAGTTCCCGGGCGGCGACGGCCAGAATAAAAGCCAGGGACCGCCGGTAGATCATCATCCCCTCCGGCGTCTCAAGGGGCACCGGTTCCAGGACCGCATTTGTCTCAAGCCGGGTCGAAAGGGGGAGGGTCTCGTTGTTGATCCTGACCGCCGCCAGGGCGTCCCCTCCAGACCCGAAATGTTCCAGCAGACTTTCCACCCTGGTCCCCCGCAGACAATCGAGGGAAAACCCGCCGGGAAAACTCACATGAATAGCATCGTTCATAGCAACTCCGCTTTCATAATACCATTTTTCCCCGGATTTGTACACCGAAAACAAGGAGGTTGCCAGGGCGAGTGCATATAAAAAACGGGAAGAAGAGGTATAGTTGGCATAGTTTTCTGGGAAGGGAACTATGGAACAAGAATACCAACCACCTGTATCCGCGGTCATCGTCATTACCATTCTGGCCGTTATTGCTATGGCTCAGAGCTGGAAAGACATCGAACGATATGGGAAGACGGCGCGGGGACAGCTCAAGAGAGGAGGGAAATCGCTGTATATCGTAAGTGCGTGGGCAACGGAGACCCAACTGGTATTGTGACAATAGACGCGGCGGACTAACAGTCCATGTGCGTTTACTTAGAGGTCTGACCCCCATCGGAGACCTATGAAGACAGACCCTTTTGTGAGGTCGGGTCTCTTTGTGGGGACAGACCTCTGCGGGGTCAGACCTCTCTGGGA
>JAITBO010000394.1 GCA_031283505.1 Treponema sp.
GTCTTGTTACCGTAAACTTAAGCGTTCCGTCTCCGGCCCCCGCTTTGAAGACAAGCGGGACCGACACAGAGGCCGTACCTCCATTTGTAACAGTGATGTTTTTATAACTACCTTCAGCCGCAGTTGTCCCCGATTTCTTCGCTGTAAGGACCAGATCGTATTTACCCGCATCCAAAGCCGCCGTCAGGGAAGTTACGTTAGAAAAACTTTGAGCCGTTCCGCTCCCCCCGTCTGCCGTTACCGTGAAACTCAGATTATAGGCGTCAAAGGCGTCGGCCGCGACAGAACCGGGTATCAATGTCCGGGCCGGGCCGGGTTCATTGACGCCGAGTTGTATGTTCACTATGCCCTTGCCTGCGGGAGGCGGAGAAGCCTCCGGCCCCGTTACCGGGGCGCAGGCAGCCATGGACAGGATCGCCGCAACGACAAGGGCCGCGGAAATCACTGTCCGGTATATGCTAATCTTTTCCGTCTTTTTTTTCATACTTAAACATCCTCCTCGGCGCGACAGTATTCTGCCGCCGCGCCATACTGCCGGACCGCTATTGGGCCGTTACAGTAAACTGTATAGGTGATGCAGGGGACCATGGTACGTTATCGCTGTCAAGCGCGTAAACAGTCACCGAGTGCCCGCCTACCTTTAAGTCCGCCGCGGTTATAGTGAGGGTTTTACTATCTCCCGAAAGGGTAATTCCGTTCTCTGTACCGGTTACGGAAACGCCGTCAATAACCCAGGTGAAACCGGTGAACCCGGTCCCTGTAACCGTCAACACCGTCGAAGTCGTCTGCCCGGTCTTGCTGATTGAAACCGGACCTGTCGGCGTTACCACTAGGCTGGCGCTTTCATTGGCCGGGGTAAAAGTAACAAAAAGATTCTTGCTTTCAAACGCGGCCTCCACCTTCTTTTCATCCGCATCCAGGATCAAGTAACCGTTCCCTTTGGTAACCACCCCAAAGGTGTAGGAACCGGGGCCGTACTGGGTTATTTGGGATTTAAGATCCACATAGGCTTTAAGTTTACCGTCCTGGGTGTATGTCCCCGCTCCGGTCGTCTCAGCCACCTTTGTCCCACCCTGGTAAACATTAACGGTGTAATCAGTTGGGTTACCCACATCGGCCACCGTATCCCAATGGGCGACAGTCTTATCAGTTTTATCCCACCATGCATATTCGACAGAAGCGGGCTTTTTCACCTGTTGCCAGGCGGCGGAAGCGGTATTGTCGGTGTCATCGGAATTGGCAACGCCGCTTGAGGCGGCGGCTATAGCCTTTATGCTGATCCCGTAATGAGCCGGCTCCAATTTCTTCAATACGGAAAGCAGATTATGGGTGTACGCGGTTCCAGTCTTTCCACTCCCTTTGGCAACCGGTATCCGGTTCCCTTCTTCAGTATTCGGCGTACCGCCTTTCCAGATTTGGATGGAATAGCTTTCGACATTGGCTTCGTCCGTCAGGGCGGTCCATGTCGCAACGCCCTTATCGCTCAAGGCCAGGTCTTGCACTGCGGACAATTTTCCGGCCCCCGGATTTACATAGCTATAGGCGGGGCCTTTCTTTTCATCCGCGTCCAGGATCAGATAACCGTTCCCTTTGGTAACCACCCCAAAGGTATAGGAACCGTAACCCCCTGTAGTAATGGCGGAGGTAAAGTCATAGGTAGTTATGGTTTCGGCAGGGTTGCCGGGATTTACGGTGGTTTCCCGCGTCACCTGAACCGGACTGCCGACTGCGGTTTCTCCCTTGTAAAGCTGTACGGCGTAGTTCGAGTCACCGTCAACGTTTACCCACCGGGCCCTGGTTGTTTCATGCCACCACACATTGACGGCCTGAGTCTGTTTTTTCACTTCCTGCCATGCACCTTCGGCGCCATTGTCGGTGTCATCGGAATCGGCAACACCGCTTGAGGCTGCGGCTATAGCCTTTATACTGATCCCGTAATGAGCCGGTTCCAATTTCTTCAATACGGAAAGCAAATCATGGGTGTACGCGGTTCCTGTCTTTCCAGCCCCTTTGGTAACCGTTATCCGGTCCCCTTCTTCAGTATTCGGCGTACCGTCTTTCCAGATTTGGATGGAATAGCTTTCGACATTGGCTTCGTCCGTCAGGGCGGTCCATGTCACCACGCCCTTATCGCTCAAGGCCAGGTCTGCGGGAACGGGAAGTTTCGAGGCTGCCACCTTAACGGTTACCATTCCGGATTTGGAAGTATCCGCTGTGGAAGTTGCCTTTACGGACAGAGTGGCGGCGGCTTCACCAGCGGCAACGGTCAAAAGCCCACTTGAGTTCACCGTAGTACCCTCCAGATGGGGACCTTCCAAACTCCAGGTAACTACCTGGCTCACCCCCGAAGAGCCTTTAACATGGACGGTAAACTGCTGGCTCCCTCCTTTGACAACAGAAGGAGCGGAAGGACTTATTATTACTTCGTTTACATAGGAAGTCCCCGGCGCTACTACCGTTACCGTAGCGGCTCCGGATTTTCCAGAATCCACCGTGGCGATCGCCTTTACGGACAGAGTGACGGCGGTTTCACCAGCGGCAACGGTTAAAAGCGCCGTACTGTTGTTACCGTTGGTTTCCTCCAGCTTGGTCCCTGCCGCCTTGTTGCCTTCCAGTTTCCAAGTTACGGTTTTAGCCGCGGAACCTGTTACCACGACAGAAGCGGAGAATTGCTGAGTCTTTCCCCGCTCCACGTTCACCATTGCCGGGGTGACAGTAACACTGGTCACCGCCGAAGAATCTCCCCCACCCGACGGCTGACGGCAGGCCGGTAATAACAAACTACAAAAAATAATAAAAAAAACCGGCATACTTATTATACCAATTTTTTTTGTCGTTTTGTTCGATTCATGTTGAAGAATAAAGTTAATCATAAAACTCTCCTTGACTCATAAAAATAAAACCAAAGACACGCCTAAATAAATTTTATTTGCAATCATACCAACGTGTCAAATTTTTTGGCAGCGATTCATAAAATATTATAGTACCCCGTTCCACTATATTTTTTGAACGGATCCCGCCGGCGTCTTGTTTGTTCTTCAAAAATTTTGTACCTCCATCTGTTTTAATTTCAAACCGTCGCCTTAATCCGCAACACACGGATCGGGACGATTGCCGCTGAGAAAAAATACAAAAAAAACAAAAATAATTTGAGAAATTGGCTGCCGGAAACTTGACAAAACCTAGATAACTAGATAACCAGTATAATTGAGTGCTGAGTAATTGTTATTTTTTCGTCCATAGAATTATTTTACCAGACCTTGAAAAATAATGCAAGAAAAAATATCAGGTTCAGGTCATCGTTTTCTTCATATGATATATATCTTAAACGGCCAGAATTATCAAAAAATTTAAAAATTAAAAAAACTTGTCTTTTACCGAAAAGGGCATTAAAATTACAACCATAAATGTTTTACGGATCATTCGAAAAAACAGGAAGGTATGCGTAATTTGTATTTGGTAACATTTATCGTGGTATACGGCATACTTTACTGTTTGATGGGGCGAGTGAATGCCGGCATACTGGTTCAGGACAAATCTGCTAAAAGAAGGGAGTAATGATGAAAAAAATTTCGTTGATCATTATAAGCGGGATAGGAGCGGTATTCCTCCTCTCCCTGGTCGTGGCGGGAATAGCCGCCTGCGCCATAGCTTCGTCGTATGCCGCGGCAGAGCGGAACATCCGGAAGGAACAACAGTCCGCAAACCGGATCGCCGGTTCGCTTCTGGTCTGGATGGACAACGACGACTGGGCCCATGCGGTTATTGAAGGGTTCAACAAAAAATACCCCGAAGTGTCGATAAAATATGAAAATGTCGGCAATGTTGACAGCAGAGGCAAGGTTTCCCTTGACGGCCCGGCAGGTATAGGCCCGGACGTGTTTCTTATGCCCCACGATCATATAGGAAACGCCATCATAGACGACATCTGCCTCCCTTTTCCGCCGGAAATGCAGGCAAAATACGCGGATATACTCCTGGACGCCTCGATAAAGACCTGTATTTTTGAAGGCGACCTCTACGCGGTTCCCATTTCCACGGAAAATATCGCCTTTTTCTATAATAAAGACCTCTTGGGGAATACCCCTCCGCCCCGGAGCTTCGAGGATGTCATCGCCTTCGCGGAAAAATGGAACAATCCGGCGGCGAACAAATACGCCCTCCGTTGGCAGGTTGACGATTCCTATCACAATTACTTCTTCCTTACCGCCTTCGGGATGAAGCTTTTCGGCCCCGACATGGACGATTTCAGAAACCCCGGCTTTGACGGCGAAGGCGCCCGGCAGGGGGTTGAGTTTCACAACAGTTTGCGGAACTACTACAGGGTGAATACCGCCGATACTACCTGGGACGCCACGGTAGCGGCCTTCCAGCGGGGGGAAGTGCCTTTTACCATCACCGGTCCCTGGGCCATAGGGGACGCAAAAAAGAACGGCATCAACTTTGGGATCACCAGGCTCCCCACAATTAAGGGGAACCAGCCCCGGTGTTTCAGCGGCAACATCATCGCGGCGATTTCAAGCTATACCAAAAATCCCAACGCGGCCAGGGCCTTTGTGGACTACCTGGCAAGTGTGGAAGGGGAAACCATTCAGTTCAACGTGACCGGTAAGCTGGCGGCGTACAAAGACATCAGCGGAATCGAGGGGTTGCGGGACGATCCGCTCCTCCTTGGCATCATGGAACAGGCCCCTTACGCGGACCCCATGCCTACCATTCCGGAGGTAAACCAGATGTGGGACGCCTTAAAGGCCCTCTTTACCTTCACTTGGGACGGCCAGCTTACGCCGGCGGAAGCCCAGGTTAAGGCTATGGATACTTACGATACCGCCTTGATGATGGCGGGAAAATCCCGGCATTGGGCCGAATAAAGGGGGATAGACCATGAAGTATCTAGCGGCTCTCTATTCCGCCGTCGTTTGGGGCAGCGGACAGTTTATCAATAAACAAAAAACCAAAGGGTTCATCTTTTTCCTGTGCCAAGTGATCTTAATCAGCATAGAAATGCTGACCGGGACAGTCTGGGAAAACGCGGCTCGAAAGACTGTGGAAATGGCAGGCAGCCTGGACTGGGGCGTTTTTCTGGGCAACGTAGGGGCCCAGCTTGGGGACATTCATAACTACGGCTTCTTTATCAAGGGAATTTGGGGGCTCGTCACCCTGGGTTCCATTCCCCGGGCCCACGCGGCGGCGGTATACGATCACTCGGTCATGCTGATGCTGGGGGGGATCATAGCGGTACTGGCCCTCCTCCTCTTTGGGTGCATCTGGATTTGGAACATCCGGGACGCCTACAAGACCCGCATCGCCCTGGAAGGGGGAGAAGAAATCTCCAGCGTCCAGTATTTTAAAAACCTCTGGAAGAATTCTTTCGAGATCATCATGATCACTCCGGGACTGCTGCTGGTGATTTTTATCTCCATCGTCCCCATCATCTTCGCCATTCTGGTGGCTTTTACCAACTACAACGCCAACTTTATCCCTCCCCGCCGGCTTGTGGAATGGGCCGGGTTTGAAACTTTTACCCGCATTGTAGGGATCAGAATCTGGGGCAGCACCTTTGTGCAGATTTTTATCTGGACCGTTATCTGGGCCTTTCTCGCCACCTTCTCGTCCTACGCCTTCGGGCTGTTCCAGGCGCTGATCCTCCGGGCCAAGGCGGTAAAATTTCGTCCTTTCTGGCGGGCCATATTTATCCTGCCCTGGGCGGTGCCGGGGCTTGTATCCATGCTGGTTTTTAAGGTGATGCTCAACCAGGAAGGGGCGATCAATCAAATGCTCCTTAACGCGGGGATCATCCGGCAGGCGATACCTTTCCTGTCCAATGTCTTCTGGGCCCGGCTATGCCTAGTTGTGGTGAACATCTGGCTGGGCTTCCCCTACTTTATGGCCCTGATTTCTGGGGTAATGACCACCGTGCCGGCGGAACAATACGAGGCCGCGCAGATAGACGGGGCCAACTCCTTCCGGCAGTTCCGCTCCATAACCCTGCCGTACATCCTTTCCTCCACCGCACCCCAACTGCTCATGAGCATCACCTTCAACTTCAACAACTTCAACATGATCTACTTCCTTACAGGCGGCGGCCCGGCGAATCCCAATTTCCAGATGGCCGGCTCCACGGATATATTGATTTCCTGGATCTTCAAGTTGACCCTGGATCAGCGGATGTACAATTACGCTTCGGCGCTGAGTATCTTCATCTTCATCATAGTAGCGTCGGTGTCCGCCTGGAATCTCCTGCGTACCCGGGCATTTAGAGAAAACTAAAAATTGGAGGACGCATAATGAAAGCCTATAAAGTCAAGAAAATTGTTACAACGGTTCTTATCTACCTGGAACTGATAGTGGTGGCGGTTATCGTTATCTATCCGCTCCTGTGGGTATTGGGGTCTTCCGTCAATGAATCTTCCGGCATTGCCCGGGGCAGCTTTATTCCGGAAAAAGTAACCCTAAATAATTTTATCAACCTGTTTACAAAGACCCATTATGGGTCATGGTATCTCAACACTCTGTATGTGGCGGTCATTACCACAATCTTCTCTATCGTCATCCACACGATGACAGCTTTCGTGTTTGCCCGGTTCCCTTTCAGGGGACGCAAGACGGGACTGCTTCTGGTGATGATACTCCAGATGTTTCCTAGTTTCATGGGGCTTACCGCTCTCTACATGGTGGCCCTGAACTTTGGGATGCTGAACAACCTTAATATGCTGGTAATCATCTATGTTGCCGGCGGCGTACCCCAAAACATCTGGCTGGTCCGGGGGTTCATGCTGAATATCCCCAAATCCATGGACGAGGCGGCCTACATAGACGGGGTAACAAAATTGCAGCTTTTCTTCAAGATCATCCTGCCCCTGTCGCTGCCCATTATTTTCTTTATCGCCGTCACGTCCTTTATGGGGCCATGGATGGACTATATGCTTCCCCGGTATCTTATCAACATGAACGAAAAGCGTACCCTTGCAATCGGTCTCTTTGATCTTATCAACGGGACCAACGCCGATTTTGCCAGCTTCTGCGCGGGAGCGGTGCTGATAGCTATTCCCATCACGATCCTCTACATGGTCTTCCAGCGCTTCCTTCTTGAAGGGCTCATGGCAGGCGCGAATAAAGGTGAATGAAAAAATACCTTGAGGCGGTAACCCTGGGGGCCTTTGGCTTCCGGGGTGCCGAGAAAGCAGGCCGTCTTACCGTCATGATTTCGGCGCTACCTGCGGCATGGCTCTGGCTGCACTTTTTTATTGTTTCCACCGCCCTGAATTTTCCGGTTATGACCGTCATAGCGGGGCTTTCGCCTTACGAATTTTTTACCCGGCTCTTCGGGGCGGATTTTGTTTCCCTGCTTCCGGAAGCGGCGCGGAATTTTATCCCGGAAAACGTGACCGGCATGACCATAAGCGGCGAAGCTGTTGAGGGCTTCAATCTGTTCATGATCCGGAACAACTACGGAGCAACCATTATGCTGCCCGTCCTGGCGGCGGCCTTTGGAGTGATACTGATTTTGCAGGGAGTATTTTATCTTCTTGCGACCTTCTGCATGGGCTTGCAGCGCATGACCCATCAGTATCTTAAATTCAGGGACCGGGTGGGACTTCTGCTGTTTTCTTCAACACTTCCGGTGTTTCTGGCGGCGCTTTTCGGTTTCTGGCTGCCCACCGTTCATATCATCGTGTTCTATTTTGCCGTTATACTGATAAGTTTTTACCGGAGCGGCGTTGTTGTCCATACCGGTTAGAAGGAGCGCCGAAATGAAAAAAATCATTCCCCCATTCCATTCCCGTCTTGTATTTTTATCTTTGATAGTGTTACTATTTTCCTGTGCAAAGCCGAAACCGGTCCCGGAAGCCGGAAGTTCCCTGACGATACACTACTACCGTTTTGACGGGAATTACGCCGGGTGGAACGCATGGGTATGGCCTGCGGACCCTCCGGGGGGCGGAAAAAGCTGCGAATTCGGCAGTCCGGACGAAGACGGGTTTGTTACGGCCCGTGTTGTTTTACCTGAAAAAACGGGGGAATTTGGCATGATTATCAGACGGAGCGAAGAAAACGGCGACGAATGGGCCGAAAAAGATACGGATTCTGACCGGTTTACCGATCCCGGCGATGTATGGATAGTTCAGGGCGATCCCGCCGTGTACGCCGAAAAGCCGGAGACTGGCGAGCCGCCGATTCTGTTCGCCATGGCGGACAGCGCGGATACCGTGACGGTGCGGTTCCTGAAAGCGCCGGAAGATTTCGGCGTTTTTGCCGTCTACGAAGACGACAAAAAGCTGGCGGGAAGTTCCGTCAGGGGAACAACCGATACTCAGGCGGTAATTCATCTGAACGAGGAAATCTCTGATCCCGCGAAACGTATCACGGTGAGGGATGAAAGCGGTGTCTTTGCGGAAAAGGAAGTAACTCTGCGGAATATCCTGAACGCTTACTACTACGGAGGGGACGATCTGGGCCTCCGCTACACTCCCGAACGAAGTTTCTTTAAGGTATGGGCCCCCACTGCCAAAACAGTGTCCGTGGCTCTCTACAACGATCCGGGGACATATAACCAGGCCGGCATGGTGACAGACAATGTAACAGAAAACCTGCTCTCCATGAAACGGGATCGCAATACCGGTGTCTGGTCCACCGATGCGGCGGGCGATCTTGCGGGAAAATACTATCTCTACCGCGTGGGATTTGCCTCCGGCTGGGTGAACTGGGCGGTTGATCCCTATGCCCGTGCGGTTTCGGCCAACGGACAACGCGGGGCCGTAGTGGACCCGGCGGCGGCCAATCCTCCCGGCTGGCCCGGAACAAAACCGCCTTTCGCCGCCCCGTCATGGCAGGACGCGGTGATATACGAACTGCACGTGCGGGATTTTTCCATTGATGAAGATTCGGGCATGAAGCATAAAGGAAAATTTCTTGCATTCACGGAAAGGGGTACTAAAAACAAGGAAGGTTTCCCCACCGGAGTGGATCATATCGTAAACCTTGGGGTCACCCACGTACATCTTCTGCCGAGTTTTGATTTTGCTTCGGTCAACGAACTTGCGGTTGACGATCCCCTTTCGCCCTCCGCGAAATTCAACTGGGGCTATGATCCCCAAAACTACAATGTCCCCGAAGGATCCTATTCCACCGATCCCGCAGATCCCCTGGCGCGGATTCGGGAATTCAAACAGATGGTTCAATCCCTGCACGAAGCGGGAATACGGGTGATAATGGACGTGGTATACAACCACACCTATCAGGTAAACGGTAGTCCTTTCGACTCCCTTGTACCGGGGTATTACTACCGGACCACGGAAACAGGGGCGCTGTCAAACGGATCCGGCTGCGGCAACGAAACAGCCTCCGAGCGGCCCATGGTAAGGAAGTACATCATAGACTCCTGCCTGTTCTGGGCAAAGGAATACAGCATAGACGGTTTCCGTTTCGACCTTATGGGGCTTATCGATACGGAAACCATGCGGCAGTTGACAGAAAAAGTGCGAAATGACGTTGACCGGAGCATCATCATTTACGGCGAACCCTGGCTGGCGGGTAAATCGCCGCTCCCAGCCGGAGAGCGGACCGTTACCGGCGCCCAGAAAGGGCTTGGTTTCGCCGTATTTAACGACCGGCTGCGGAACGCCATCAAAGGCGGAAGCGACGACGCAAGCCGGGGCTTTGCCACAGGCGCCCCGAATATGGAAGCGGAGATCCTGAGCGGCATACGGGGTTCAGTTGACGGTTTTACCGCCTGTGCAAACGAAAGCATCAACTATGTGACCGCCCACGACAACCTGAACCTATGGGACAAAATCGCTTCTTCCTTCGGAGCAAAGGACCTTGCAAACGCCCCCTACAACCTGATCGAAAACGGCAAGCCCCTCATGGAACAGGATGCGGTGCGGGCGTCAATACTTGCCAACGGCATTATCCTTACCTCTCAGGGCATCCCCTTCTTCCAGGCCGGGGACGAAATGCTGCGCACCAAATTCGGCGATCACAACAGTTACGCCAGTCCCGACAGCATTAACCGTATACGCTGGAACAACGCGGGAAAATACCGGGAAGTCATTCAATACTATGCGGGGCTCATCAGGCTGCGGAAAGAACATCCCGCCTTTAGAATGAACAGTAAAACTGATATGGATGCGGTAACGGTACTGTCCTCCCGTGATGACGTTATAGCCTTTACCATAGACGGAAGGGTTTCCGGCGATTCGTGGCGCACTATTTATGTCGCCTACAACTCAGACAGCAAGCCTGTGGAAGTGGAACTGCCCAAAACAGCGGCGGCGTGGAATCAGGTGGTGAACGCCGAAAAAGCCGGGGTAGAAACCCTGAACAGCGCCGAAGCCGCCGTAATCCTGCCGCCCTTCTCCATGGCGGTCCTTCACGACTAAAGACGGTTAAGGCGTGGGCCTTCGGCAAGGACGTTTCTGCTTCTTCCCGGGTTTTACTGTATTACAATTAGGCCATTCTTTGGACAACTTGTTTTACATAACATCCTCCAGTAGACGAAAGGAATGCGCTAAGGCAATGGAGGGCATGGAACTTCCTAAAAGCTATAGGGCCGTGATACTCGGCACGCATCCAGGCAACATCTATCGCGAGTTGAACCGAAACAACCGGCGGCGTTTATACGGTAACAAGGCTCAACAGGCGAGCACACAAAGGCGCATGGACAACAAGCCAAGCCTCAGGCTTGACGACCATGCGCTCACACGGAGGAAATCATGCGTTTGTTCAAACAAGACCTGTCTGCGGACCAGATTTCAGGCCGGCTTGGGGCGTTATACCCTGAACCGCTGGAAAAACAGGCTTCACCATCGACCATCTACACTTGTCTATACCGGGAAACGGCGAAAGACCCGGTGTTGAAAGAGCATTTCCGGCAAAACCGGGCCATCGGAAGGGGGCAAAAGACCGTCGCGGCCAGATACGTGGCTGTGTCTCCATCGCTAAACGCCCGCAAACCGTTGAAGAGAAGTCCCGTGCGGGTGATTGGGAGGGGGATATTATAGAAAACGCCGGTAAAAAAGCCTACATAGCGACATTTGTTGACCGAAAGACAAAAGCGCTTTTGGCAAAGGTAATGTCGGACAAGACGGCGGTGGCCTTGAACAATTAGGAGTAAGCAACCGGCGGGTAAAACACCAGGCTGGCGCGGCCTCCTTCGACTTTTGGTACGGGAGAACGGGCCGCCCTGCACGGCTTTATTGATGACGCCACCGGAAGGATAATCGCCCTGTACTTCTGCAAAAATGAGTGTCTGATGGGGTATCTTGAACTCTTATGGCAAACCCTCACCAGGTACGGTCTTCCTGGGGAACTATATGCCGACAAAACGAGGATTTTCTTTATAAACATAAAACACCGCCCATTGGACGGTGGAAGAGTTGTCCCCTGACGAAAACCCAGTTTGGCGCCATTGTTGATAAACTGGGGGGTTAATCTCATTTCGGCCCATACGATCTAAGCTAAAGGCCGTATTGAACGCATATAGGGAACCATGCAGGACCGGTTGCCTATTTGGTTCTTCCTAAAGGGTATTACCACGAAGGAACAGGCCAACGCCGCCCTTGCCTCCTTATATTACCGAATACAATCAAAAGTTTGCCGTTGAACCGGAAGCGATCGGCCATGCCATTGTTCCACTAGATACGCAAGACGGCCCTGATACCTTGCTGTCGGTTCGGTACGAGCAAACCACCGACAACTGCGGCTGTTTCTCGTTTCAGGGCTTTACGTTCCAAAATGTTACGGACAAGTCGATAGCGAAGAAAAAAATATCGTTTTTACTCAGCAAACAGATAGGCTTCAAAGCGTACAATGACCGGCGATATTATCCGGTAACTGTACAGGGGTTAAGCAACAATCGGAAAACGACCCGTCTTCCGGATGTAACGAAGCTGTTACTTGAGGCTGTTCCAAAACTTCAGTTTTTGGAACAGTTTCCTTGGATTTACTGGAAAAACCGGGCCGGACTCCTATGATTTATGTCAAGGGAATTCTCCACGCTTTTTGAAGATTTTTCCCTTGATCGCTCCAAGCCCCTACAGACAAGCTTAGCCCGCTAATGCCTCAGTAACTATATCCGCTCCCGTTGAATGACCGGCAAGGTTCCTGGTCTCATAATCAGTCCCATCCCGTAACAATGTCCATAATATCTCCGCCAACCTCCGGGCTATCGCTATGATCGTCCGTTTCTTCCCTATCCCTCTTGCACCCGTCATTTATACATACCGCTTTTCCGCTCATAAGGACCAGGTACGATTGCGGACTCTTTGAGTCCGACGGGCGTGGTGCACCGTACTCCTATTCGCGGTCTGCCTGTATGACAGGCAGCCGCATTTTGTTTTACGGCGGGTCGGCTGTACGTCAATCTTTAGTTCGAGGTTCCTGCCCGCTTTTGGCATGACAATTCCTCTCGGTCCGAAACAACCTTCCTCCGGCTCTCTGCTCTCGTCGGCCCAGAGTTCCACCTCTTTCCGATAATTTAAATCATAATATCTTTAGTCCATATGCACCGCTGAACGCGGGTGTGGGGAAACACCGCACGGTCCGCATCGGGAAAACCGGTCAATCCGTCCTTGCCGGCGATAAGCAAGTCTTCCACCCCGCGGTTCCGCATTTCGTTCAATACCCCCATCCAAAACTTCGCCCCCTCATTCTCCGCTATCCACAGCCCGTACGAACCTTCGTTTCGCCAATCTCCTTTTGACCCTCAAAATTGACTCCCAGAGCCACTTACACAAACTTTAGGACAGGATCGGTTCCTCCTTGGAGTTTCACGGAGAAATGAACCTCCCCGCCGCAGAGCGGCGGGGTATCGAAGATTTCTCCGTGAAATCTTTGTGTATGCGGGGGAACACATCCCCCGCACCCCCAGTAGGAAGCGCCCCAAGGGGCGGGGT
>JAITBO010000408.1 GCA_031283505.1 Treponema sp.
TGGCTTATTTACGCATATCACCGGGGAAGCGGGGAAATAGTGGCGTCGAACCAGAGGTTCGCTGTATGGGGGAAACGGGATTTAAAGACGGCGCAAAAGCAGAGGAAGAGGATAAAACGGCTGGGGATAAGCTGTGACATGGCGGCAACGGACGATTGGGACAGCTTTCTTTCGGAGTTTTGGGAAGACAACCACGAAGCAGGGAAAGAACACACGGCAGGGATAGAGGGGAACAATTGCCGGCTGAGGCATCGGATCAGGCGGGCATTTCGCAGGACTTGTTATTTTTCCAAGAAGCTGTTCAACCACAGGAAAGCGTTTGATATGGCCTTCTTTTACATCAATTATGGTTTTGTTTGAGAACCCATCATAGTTTCTGGATTACCTCCTTTTCTTTTATAGGCATATTACTTTATGATAAAGGCGGGTTGGGGAGAGGTCTATGGTGGATTTTAAAGCAGAACTGGAAAAGCTCTTGGCCGGGGAACAGGAACCCCTGCCCCAATACGAACTGGCGGAAGTTTTGGCCGAAGGCCGGGTTTTATTGGAGGCCCTGAACAAAAAACAGGCGGATCTTTCTTTGCAGGTGGAAGAAATCTACGATCTTGCGAAGGAAGCGGATGCCCGGGAACTGCGGGCGGCTCTGAATGCCGAGAAAGGCCGGGTGCGTCAATTGCTGGAGACGGCGGTTGGGTTAAGCGGCATACTGGAACATTTTTGCGTTTACGCCGGGCAAAGCGGCAGCGCGGAACTGGAGCATCAGGGCCGCCTTTTGTGGCAAAATTCACGGCTCCTTTTGGAAAACTGCGGGATCGCCCGGTTTGGAGAAGCCGGCCAGACCCTGGACCCGGCCCTGCATACGGTTCAATCCGCCGTTGCCTCGGAACTTCCCAAAGAACATATAGTCCGGGTGCTTCAAAGCGGGTACGGGTATTTGGGTATGCCGCTGCGCAAGGCCGTTGTTGTAGTGAGCAGGGGAGATACAGATATGGAAAGAGAAAACACAGAAACGGAGGGCATAGGGGATGAGTAGAATCGTAGGTATTGATCTGGGAACATCCACATCGGAGATAGCCTGCATTGTTGACGGTGTTCCAAAAGTGATTCCCAACTCTCTGGGGAAGTCCATTACCCCATCGGTGGTACATATCCGGGAGGACGGTTCGACGCTGGTGGGCGAGGAGGCTGCGGAATACCTCTTTACGCGCCCGGAATGTACCTTTATGGAGGTCAAACGCCTTACCGGGAGCGGAGAAACCCTTCGCGCCCACGGAAAGGACTATTCCCCCGAAGAGGTGCAGGCCATACTGTTGCGCTACCTTGCAGGGTGTGCGGAAACCTATCTAAAAGAAAAAATAGACCGGGCGGTCATTACCGTGCCGGCATATTTTACCGACGTGCAGCGCCGGGCGACCGCCAGGGCCGGGGAACTTGCGGGCCTTTCGGTGGAGCGGATCATCAACGAGCCTACCGCCGCAGCCCTCGATTACGGCCTTGTCAATCTCAAAGAATGCAAGAATGTACTGGTCTACGATTTGGGCGGCGGCACTCTGGATGTTACGGTCCTTGAATTGTTTGAAGGGGTCCTCGACGTAAAGGCCAGCCGGGGCAACAACCATCTGGGGGGCAAGGATTTTGACGAAATCATCATGCGCAACCTGACGGATTTTCCGGGAGATGAACGGGCCCTGATGCGGCTTAAAAAAGCCGCCGAAGACTGTAAAATCGCCCTGAGCACCGGGGAATCTTATCAGGTGTCCCTGCCCTTCCTGACTACCGCCAGGGACGGAAAACCGGTTTCCCTGGAAAGAACCGTAACCAGGGCGGAATTTGAGCAATGGGTCAGGGCCAAAGTCGTGTCCACCCGGGAACCCATGATGACCGCTCTTGCGGACTCCGGCCTTTCTGCCGGGGATTTGAACATCGTCCTCTTAGTGGGGGGCTCCACCCGTATACCCTGCGTCAGGAAGCTGGTGGAAGAAAGCCTGTCCGCCGCCGCCCACTCCCTGATAGACCCGGATTTGACGGTTGTCCGGGGCGCCGCAATCCAGGCGGGCCTCCTTGACGGCAGTTTTACCGCCGCGGATTTGATTCTTACCGATGTGTGCCCCTATACGCTGGGAGTAGAGGTGCTTCACGAAAGTTTTTACGAGGACAAGCTGCTGTTCGATCCCATTATCCCCCGGAACACCACTATTCCTGTCGAAAAGTCGAAAGTCTATTATCCGGTGGATGATTATCAAACTGTCGTGCAGATTAAAGCGTACCAGGGAGATTCTTCCAACCCCGAAAACAACGAGTATCTGGGCAACGTCCGGCTCACGGGGATTCCTCCGGCTTACCGGGGGAAGAGGGAACCGATAGAAGTGACCTTTGCCTATGATGTAAACGGCATTTTACAGGTAAAGGCCGGCGTGGTGTCCACAGGACAAAAGGTCTCCGCCGAAATCAGTACCACCGGGGTAAAGCCAAAACCGTTGCTTGATCTGACCCAGTGGGAAAAAGCGGAAGGGGCAAAACGCTTCCGGCCCGCGATACGCAAGGCGGAAAAACTGATCGCCGAAGAGTACGATGAGGACGGGGATATTGAAATTCTGATCAGGCAAATAAAGGAAGCGTTGCTGCTGCACAAGGGAGAACAGGCGGAAACGCTGCGGGATGAACTGCTGGAACTTCTGGAAGCCATGAAATGACGCATGAAATCAGTCCATCTGCCCTAAGCCAGGCTCTCGGGGCGCGGTATTACCTGCTGGCCCTTGGGGCGGCATCGGCGCGGAATTTGAGCGCCGCCCTTCTTTATGCCCGGTATGCCGTCTTGCTGGATCATGAACACCAGAATGCGGTAAAACTGCTCGGGCTTTGCCGCTATGAACTGGGAGAACCCGGCAGCGCGGAAAGTTTAGAGGAAAATTCCGGCGACCGTCTTGAAAAAGTCAGGCTTCTCGTTGCGGAAAAAAAATGGCGGGAAGCGGCCAGGGCGGCCCGGGCCCTTCCCCATCAAAGCGTGCGTGTTTTGAATATGCAGGGCTGCCTTTGGGCGCTGGCCAAAGACCCCGCAAAGGGATCGGATTATTTTGTCCGGGCCTTGGGCAAAGACCGTTTTAACCAGCTTGCGGCGGAAGGTTTGGCGGAACTTACTCTTAAACGGAAACCTTTTTGGAATATTCCGGGGAGGATTCTATGAAAAGTCTTTACGACTTCCTGGGAGTGGAAAAGACGGCGGACCAGACGCAGATAAAGCGCGGTTATTTCAATCAAGTGCGGAAATATCCGCCCGAACGTTTTCCGGAGGAGTTCAAGGCGTTGCGGGCCGCCTACGAGACGCTTTCCGATGAAAAGAAGCGTACCGAATACGACAGAATCGGCGCTATGCCGCCCATTGTGGCAGCCGTTTTCCAGGAAGCTCAAAAGGCCAATAAACTGGGTTTACACGCCGAAGCGTCGGACCTGTACCGCAGGATCTTAAAGCGGGACCCCAGGTTGACCAAAGTCAGGGAAGAATACGCCTGGTCGCTGAAGGCTGAAGGCAAGAGCGGGAAAGCTGTGGAAGTCTGGGAATCCCTGTGCGAGCAGGAACCGGACAACCCGGAATACGCCATCCGGCTTGCCCAGTCCTATGTAAGCCGCGGCTGGAATAAGAAGGCGATAGTCCAATTCCGGCGGGCCCTCAAAATCGACCGAAGCAACGCGGATTGCTGGTCGGAAATGCTGTACTGCATGGTTGCGTCGAATGAGGCAAAAGAGGCGCGGCAGGTCTGCCGGGAGGCTCTGGAGGCGGTAGGGGAAAACCGCGATCATATTCCCCTGTATATTCATGCGTTCCTGCTCCTCGCCGGGGATGACAAAAATTCCGCCCAAAGGTATTTGCAAAAAATCCTTGCGTTGATGCGTGCCGGCCTGGCGACAGAGGCAATGAACATTCAGGAAGCTCTCCCGGAGATGCTGAACAGCCTCTTTGCTTTTGACATGGCGGACCTTTTTCCCTATATTCAGGACATGGCGGATCTCCTGCCCGATAAAAGCAGGATGCTTCTTGGTTCATTGGAAGAAGCAAAACAGGTCTATGAGATTGAGTCGCTGGAAGAGAAAGGGTATTCCGATTTGATTCACGATCTGCTTGTGGCCATGGCGGGGAAGTTTGATTCCGATGAAGAACGGCAGCAGCAGCTTATTATGGAATGGATCATCCTCTCTGAACAGAATACCTATCGCCCTCAGCTTGCGCGGCTGAAAAAGGAATTCCCCGATCTGTATGCCCTGCACAAAGACTTTTTTGATGAGGCGATGCGTACCCATAACCCGGAAAAAATGATGATGGAGCGGGACAAAAAGCTGGACAAACTAAAGGCCCGTAACCCTGATTGGAAAGATGATGATGAAGACGAGGAAAAACTTGAACCTCTGCGCCGGGATGCGCCCAAGATCGGGCGCAACGATCCGTGCCCGTGCGGTTCGGGAAAGAAATACAAAAAGTGCTGCGGCGCTTAACTTGTCCGGGTAAAATCCGGGGTCCTTTGCCCTACCGGTAATCTTCCCATGCTTTAATCTCCGGTCCTCCTCTGTTCCGCTCGTGTGTCAAGGAGTCGATGAACGCCCGGGCTACTTTGATGTTGGTAAAAAGGGGAATGTCGAAGTCCACCGCCATACGGCGGATGATGTAGTCGTTTTTAAGTTCCGTCTCCCGGTTGTTCTTGGGGATGTTGATGATCATATCGACTTCCCGGCGTTTGATGAATCCTGAAATGTTGGGCTCCCTGGATTCCAGGGGCCAGTTGAGGGACGTAACCGGAACGCCGTTGGCGGCAAGGAATTTCGCCGTCCCCCTGGAGGCGAAGAGTTCATAGCCCATATCCACCAGCTTCCGGGCGGAGTCCAGGAAGTCCAGCTTTTCCTCAATGGTCCCGGTGGAAAGGAGTATGCGTTTTCTGGGGATGCGGTAGCCCACCGAGAGGAGGGCCTTGAGGAAGGCATCGTTGAGGTCCGTGCCTATACAGCCTACTTCCCCGGTGGAGGCCATTTCCACCCCGCTCACCGGGTCCGCCCCGTGCAGCCGGGAAAAGCTGAACTGCGCCGCTTTGACCCCTACCCATTCCAGATCCAGGGCGGAAACGGCGGCCTTTTGTACCGGCTCGTCCAGCATGGCCCGGACAGCCATTTCTATCATATTCACCCGGCTAACCTTGGAACAGAAGGGGAAGCTCCGACTGGCCCGGAGGTTGCACTCAATGACCCGGACCCGGTTGCGTTGGGCCAAAAACTGGATGTTGAAGGGCCCGGTAATGTCCAGGGCACGGGCTATTTCCGCGCTGATCTTGCGGATCTTCCTGATGGTTTCGATGTAGAGCCGCTGGGCCGGGAGAACCACCGTGGCGTCCCCGGAATGAACCCCGGCGTTTTCGATGTGTTCGGTGATGGCGTGGAAAAGAATCTCCCCCCGCCTGGCCACGGCGTCAATTTCGATTTCTTTGGAATTTTCTATGAACTTGGAGATCACCACCGGGTGTTCCGGGGATACGTCCGCCGCCAGGCCCAGGAATCTCTCCAGGCTTTCGTCGTCCCAGGCCACGTTCATGGCCGCCCCGGAGAGTACGTAACTCGGTCTGATGAGTACCGGATAGCCCGCTTCCGCAGCAAAGACCTTGGCCGCGTCCAGGTCCGTCAATTCCCTCCAGGCGGGCTGTTCTATGCCCAGCCGGTCCAGGAGGGCGGAAAACTTGTTCCGGTCCTCCGCCATGTCTATAGATTGGGGAGTAGTGCCGTAGATGAGGGCTCCGGCGGCGTAGAGCTTGGTGGCCAGATTATTGGGAATCTGCCCGCCCATGGACAGGATGAGCCCGTCCGGCCGTTCCCGTTCGTAGATGTCCAGGACCCGTTCCAGGGTGAGTTCCTCAAAGTAGAGCCGGTCACATATATCGTAGTCCGTGGACACCGTTTCCGGGTTACAGTTCACCATGATGGAGTAGCGCCCCAGCTTTCTGGCGGTTTCCGCGGCGTTGACGCAGCACCAGTCGAATTCCACGCTGCTCCCTATCCGGTAGGCCCCTGATCCCAGGACCATCACCCCCCGGCCCGCCGGCGCCGTGTCGTCCCGGACAGCGGCAGGGACGGTCCCGCTGCCGGCTCCCGCGTAGGTCATGTAGAGGTAGTTCGTCTTAGCCGGGTACTCCGCCGCTAAGGTGTCTATCTGTTTTACCGCCGGCTTTATGCGGTAGTCTTCCCGAAGCTTCCGGACATCCATTTCCCCCAGGGCCAGGAATTCCCCGATCCGCGCGTCGGAGAACCCCATGCGCTTTGCCCTGGCCAGAAGCTCTCGGTCAATGGAACGGTGGGGGAGGGGAGCCTCCGGTTTTCCGCTCTTTGTTTCCGGTTCCTCCGGCGCTCCCGTTTGCCTGACGGCCTGTTCGGTCTCCAGGACTCCGGCGATCTTGTGGAGGAACCAGCGGTCTATCCTGGTGAGCCGCCATATCCGTTCCACCGGCCAGCCTTCGGAGAGGGCCCGGTAGATGATGAAGACCCGGCGGTCCGTAGGTTTTGCCAGGGCGTCCCGGAGATTTTTGACCCCGGAACCACAGAATTCGTCATCCGCCGCAAGGCCCGGTGCGCCTATGCCGGTCATACGCAGGGCTTTCTGGAGGGCTTCCTCGAAAGTGCGGCCTATGGACATCACTTCCCCTACGGACTTCATCTCCGAACCTATGCGTATATCTACGTGTTTGAACTTCGCCAGGTCCCAGCGGGGAACCTTGACCACGCAGTAGTCCAGGGCGGGTTCGAAGCAGGATTTGGTCACCCTGGTGATGCGGTTTTCGATGTCCGTTAAGGCGTAACCCAGGGAGAGTTTGGCCGCCACAAAGGCCAGAGGATAGCCCGTGGCCTTGGACGCCAGGGCGGAACTCCGGGAAAGCCGGGCGTTCACTTCGATGATGCGGTAGTCCTCGGAGGCCGGGTCCAGGGCGTACTGGACGTTACATTCCCCCACGATGCCCAAGTGGCGGATCACCTCGATGGCGATACGCCTGAGCTTGTGGTACTCCGAATCCGTCAAGGTCTGGGAAGGGGCCACCACGATGCTCTCCCCGGTATGTATCCCCAGGGGGTCGAAATTTTCCATATTGCAGACGGTGATGCAGTTGTCGTGAACATCCCGGACCACCTCATATTCGATTTCCTTCCAGCCGCCGAGCCATTCCTCAATTAAAGCCTGAGGCGCCGACCCAACTTCGTCGGTCCGGGCAAAAATCCGGTCACACCGGCGGCGCAGTTCCGCCTCGTTCCGGCATATTCCCGAACCTGCGCCGCCCAGGGCGTAGGCGATACGGACCATCACGGGATAGCCGATTTCCGCCGCCGCCTCCGCCGCCTCGTCCGTACCGGTGACGGCGGCGCTCCGGGGGCACTTCGCCCCAATTTCCCCAAGGCGATCCACAAAGCGCTGCCGGTCCTCGGTGTCCTCTATGGCCTTTACCGGGGTTCCCAGAACCCGTACCCCGTATTTGTAGAGGATTCCTTCCCGTTCCAGGGCGACCCCGCAGTTCAGGGCGGTCTGGCCCCCAAAGGAGAGGAGGAGGCCGTCGGGCTTTTCCTTCTCTATCACCTGCCTGACATATTCCGGCGTCACCGGCAGAAAGTAGGTGCGGTCCGCCATGCCTTCGCTGGTCTGGATGGTGGCGATGTTGGGGTTGATGAGGACCGTCTCTATCCCCTCTTCCTTGAGGGCTTTGAGAGCCTGGGACCCGGAGTAGTCAAACTCTCCGGCCTGCCCTATCTTGAGCCCTCCGGAACCGAGGACGAGGACTTTCCGGGGTAATTGATACTGCCGTCCGGTCATTTTTTCGCCTCCTTAACCTGATCGAGAAACCGGTCGATGAGAAATTCCGTGTCCCGCGGGCCCGGGCAGCCTTCGGGGTGGAACTGGACCGCCGAGAAGGGGAAGCGGACGGAACGGATTCCTTCGATAGTGCCGTCATTGGCGTTGATGAACCAGGGTTCCCAGTCTTTTGGGAGGGTCTCGCCCCGCACGGCGTACCCGTGGTTTTGGCTCGTGATATAACACCGCGGGGAAACTCCGCCTCCCGGAGGCCCTGCCTCGATGCAGGGCTGGTTCTGGCCCCGGTGTCCGTAAGGGAGCTTGTAGGTATCCCCCCCGGCGGCCAGGGCCATGATTTGATTCCCCAGGCAGATGCCGAAGATGGGTTTTCCCACCAAAAAGGCTCGGCGCACCGAGGCAATGGTCCTGCCGCAGTCCTTGGGGTCCCCGGGGCCGTTGGACAGGAAGAGGCCGTCGTATTCAATGTCCTTTAGATCATGGTTCCAGGGGACGCGGATCACCTCTACATTCCTGGAGAGGAGGCAGCGGTAGATATTCGCCTTGGCCCCGCAGTCCATCAGAACGATTTTGGGGAGTTTGTCGCCTGCGGCGGTCCCGGCGGGACGGAAGACCTTAACGTCACCGGGCGACACGTCCGCCACCGGGTTGCTGACGCGCCCCGAATCTATGGTCACGTCCCGGGTCCCTTCCACCAGGATTTTTCCCCCCATGACCCCCTGTTCCCTAAGCCGCATCGTAAGGGAACGAGTGTCTATGCCGTAAATGCCGGGGACATTGTTTTTTTCAAGCCAGGCGGAAAGGGAAGCGCCCGAGGCGAAGTGGCTGGGCTCCTCGCAGACTTCGGACGCCACAAAGCCTGAAACCTGGATACGGTCCGATTCAAAGTGAAGGGGAATGCCCTGTTCGTCGAAGAAAGGCTCGGCGGTCTTGGGCTTTACCGGGACCCCGTAATTCCCCGTCAAGGGATAGGCGGACACCAGGATCTGCCCCCGAAAACTCGGGTCCGTCAGGGACTGGGGGTATCCCGTCATCCCGGTGGTAAAAACCACCTCCCCCGCCTGGGACTTCGCCTTCCCGAAAGACCACCCGGAAAATTCCGAACCGTCTTCCAGGACGAGTTTCGCCTGCCGGGGAGTCTTTGTCTGTCTGCCCGTCCTGGCCTCTACGTTTTCCTTCATGATTACCCCTTACCTATTAACTCATCTTAGGAACTGTACATAAATAAACCGCATAGCATTTTATTTATGTACAGTTTCTTACACACCGGAGCCAAAATTGAAGAAATTTAACCACGAACTTCACAAACAAACTATGGATTTAACATCAAAACTTCGTGTTGTTCGCGGCTCATATTATTCTTCCTGCGTAACATAAGATATTAACCGCCGACCCCCGGAGAAACAGCGTAACGAAAACTATTTGCCCTTTATCCCCGCAGCCTGAGCGTTCCGGGGATCATTTTATTCCTTCCTGATAAAACAATCAAGAAAGAATTGAAAATTAGGAATGGAATTCAAGATTTTTTATGTTTTTTTTACCTTGAACCCTTAAAAAATCAGCAAAACCGGTTTTTCTGTTCTTAATTTTACGAACCGTGCTGTTTCTTTCAACCGAAGGGATGGTGCTTTAAAAGTTTAGCATTTTTCCCGGAGCGGGGGGTATACCCGGCAAAGGCTGGCGCACAAATTATAGATTTAACCTCAAAAGTTCGTGTCATTCCTGTGGTTAGTGGTTTATATTATTCTTCCTGCGTAACATGAGTTAGGATTGCCGGGGTAAAGGCCGTGTTTAAAAGCCTTTGCGTATACGGAGATTACCAGTTATAGTTAAAACTGTATGAGATCGCCAAAAGAACTTTCTTTAGATTCCAAAATACTTAAAGCCGTCTCCGATCTGGACCTTTCGTCCAGGGCCGCCGAGGCTGCTCGCCTTGTGCTGGAAGACGGAGAAGTCCAGGCTCTCCAGGAATACGCCAATACCGTTTCTATCAAACGGTTAGGCTATAACGATCACGGTCCGGTTCATATGCGTACCGTGGCGCTGAACGGGATGATCATGATGGGTCTCCTGCGTAAGGCGGGCATCAAGACCAGCCTGGAAACCGAAGAATGTGGCGCCTTTGAGGACAGCCTTATCGCGGTGATCCTGGCGGCCATCCTCCACGACATGGGGATGAGCATAAGCCGCCAGGATCACGAACTCCATAGCATGGGCCTTGCCCGCCCGATACTGGACCGGCTTTTGCCCCTTATCTATCCGGGGAACCTTACCCAACAGGTGATAGTCCGTTCCCTGGCATTGGAAGCGATTTTCGGCCACATGGGGAACCGGGTTATCCACTCCCTGGAGGCGGGAGTCCTCCTTATCGCCGACGGCTGCGACATGACCAAAGGCCGGGCTCGTATTCCCATAGTTTTGGCGTCAAGTCCCCGTGTAGGGGATATACACAAATATTCGGCCAACGTCATTGAAGAGGTGAAGATACTGCCGGGCAGGGAGAGGCCCATCCACGTCGGCATCCTCATGTCCGGCGAAGTCGGCCTCTTCCAGGTGGAAGAAGTGCTTTTGGGAAAAATCGCCGCCAGCCCGGCCAAAGGGTATGTCGAACTTTACGCCGTGGTAAAGGGCGGGGAACCGAAACAGTATTTATGAATTGAATTCACCCGCCTGCCGGTGGAGTTGGAAACAGGGGGAAGGGAACCGTTCCGGCACGATCAGGGCTGCCCGCTCTCCGCGTCTTTTTTCCGTATCAGGTTCCGCTGAATTTTTCCGCTGACGGTTTTGGGCAGTTCGTCAACGAACTCCACAATCCGGGGGTACTTATAAGGGGCGGTTACCCGTTTTACGTGGTTTTGCAGTTCCTTTTTGAGTTCCTCCCGGGCGCTGAAGCCCCTGGCAAGCACGATGGTGGCTTTGACCACCTGGCCCCGCATAGGGTCGGGCACGGCGGTGACGGCGCACTCCAGGACCGCGGGGTGTTCCATCAGGGCGCTTTCAACCTCGAAGGGGCCTATGCGGTACCCTGAACACTTGATCACGTCGTCGTTTCTTCCCACAAACCAGTAATACCCTTCGTCATCGTGCCAGGCCATGTCACCGGTCCGGTATACGTCCTGTTCCCAGCAGGCGCGGGTGATCTCTTCGTCCTTCCAGTAACCCCGGAAGAGACCGGGAATGCGCGGGCTTTGAAGCCCCTCCTCCGTCCCCGCGTACATACCGGGCCCCGCATTGGTGACGCTCATGTTGCCCACGATGCCGTCCTCGCAGGGTTTCCCGTTTTCGTCAAGCAGATCAAGGCCGAAAAGGGGAGCGGGCTTTCCCATGGAACCGGGCTTTACCGGCAGCCACTTGAAGGCCGCCGCCATGACCGAAGTCTCGGACTGGCCGAAACCTTCCCGAATATCCAGGCCGGTCTTCTCCTTAATCTGATGGTAGACTTCGGGGCTTAGGGGTTCCCCGGCCATGGAAGTATGCCTTATAAAACTAAAATCGACTCCCGAAAGGTCTTCTTTCATCAAATAACGAAAGATCGTCGCCGGGGCGCAGAAGGTGGAGGGCCTGAGCCGCTTGAGCGCCCCAAGGAGGCCCTGGGGGGTAAACTTTTCCGTATCATAGACGCCCACCGCCGCACCGCAGATCCACTGGCCGTAGATTTTGCCCCAGGCAAATTTGGCCCACCCTGAATCGGTCTGGGTAAGATGCAGGGTGTCATCCTCAACGCACTGCCAGTATCTGGCGGTAACGATGTGTCCCAGGGGCAGGGAATGGTTATGCAGCACCATTTTGGGCATACCGGTAGTACCCGAAGAAAAGTAGATAAGCATAGGGTCCCGGGTCCTGGTGTCCGCTTCTCCCGAAGGCCGGGTAAAGGTTTCGTCCGCCGCGTCAATGGCGGCCCGCAGGTCCAGGTAATCCGGCGGCCAGGACGGAAGACCGCCGGAGACAGAGGGGCCAACAACAGCTACCGTCTTGAGCTTCGGGCACCTGGGACGGACCGTTTTTATGTTTTTAAGAAGCTCCGCATCGTCCGCTGCCGCCAGAAGTTTGACTTCCGCAATGTTACAGCGGTATTCCAGGTCCTTGGCCGTAAGCTGATACGTGCCGGGGATACATACCGCCCCTATTTTCATCAGGGCGCACATGAGAATCCATACTTCGGGACGCTGCTTGAGTATGAGCATCGCCACGTCCCCTTTCCCAATCCCCAGGTTCACCAGGACCCTGGCCGCCTTGTCCGAGAGGCGCTTCATGTCCGCAAAGGTAAAGGACTTTATATCCCCCGCGTCGTTGGTCCAGAGCAGGGCGCGCTTTTCCGGCTTAAGGGCGGCCCACTCATCAACCACGTCATAGGCGAAGTTAAAATCCGGCGGAACGTTACAGCGATAATTGGCGTAGAAATCCTCGTAAGAGTCAAATTCGATGCGGGGGCAATAACGGGATATAATTTCGTTCACCGGCGGTTCCTGCCTATTCCTGAATGATGGTAATGAATTGCGCTGCCCCTTCAACCGCGCTTTGTCCGTGGGGCAGACCGGCGTCAAAGTAGATGGAGTCCCCTTCTTCAAGAATATATTCGCGTTTCCCCACGGTTACCTTAACCTTGCCTTTCACCACATAGTTGAATTCCTGGCCCGAGTGGGTCACCGGAGCAGCCGGAACCCTGGAGGAATCCAGATACACCAGGAGGGGCTCTATGGTCCGGCCTTTGAAATTGTAAGCCAGACTCGAAAATTCATAACCCGGATAGCGTTCTATCCGCACCCCCGTACCCTTCCGGCAAACCGCGGCATTATCCATTTTGGGATCTTCCCCGGTAAGCAGTACCGTAGCATCGGTCCCCAGGCGACCGGCGATCTTGTAAAGGACGCTGATAGGAATGTCCAACTCGCCGCTCTCGTATTTCACATACGCTTCATAGGGAATACCTATGTCTTTGGCAATATCAATGACGCTGATATCCAGTATCTCCCGGAATTCCTTGATTCTGCCGGGTATCTGGGCAATGTTTTCATCCATGACGCAACCTTCTATTTTGCCGAAACCCGGCAATAACGCTTCTTTCCCGCCCGGAGGATGAGGGTCCCGCCGCCATCCAGGGTGTCCGCGCCGATGAGAGCGGCCAGGTCCGTGACGGCGGTCAGGTTCCCGCTCCCGGCGGTCACAAAAGCGCCTCCCTGTTGAACCAGACGCCGGGCCTCGCTTTTGGAAGGGGTAAGTCCCGCATCGGTAAAGAGGTCCACAATGGGATAGCCCGCCTCAAAACGGGACCGGGGCAGGGAAGCGCCGGGCATGGCCGAAGAGTCGCCCCCGCCGCCTCCGAAAGCGGCCCGGGCGCCGGAGAGGGCCTTGTCCGCCTCTTCCTTGCCGTGGATCAGGGCGGTGACCTCCCAGGCAAGGCGTTCTTTCGCCTCGTTGGGATTTTTCCCCGGTTCGGTAAGGCGGAGGCATTCTTCCCCAGGGAGGAAGGTAAACATCAGGAGAAAACGCCTGACATCGGCATCCTGCACGTTCCGCCAATACTGGAAGAAGTCGTAAACACTCACCAGGTTGGGGTCCAGGAAGACGGCGCCTTTTTCGGTCTTGCCCATCTTCTTGCCGTCCGAGGTGGTCACCAGGGGAAAGGTGAGGCCGAAGACTTCGGCGCCTTCAACCCGGCGGATCAGCTCGGAACCGGCAACGATGTTCCCCCATTGATCGTCTCCGCCTATCTGGAGGCGGCAGCCGTAACGGCGGTAGAGTTCCAGAAAATCGTAGCTTTGCAGCAATTGATAGTTGAATTCGATGAAAGAAAGGCCGGTTTCAAGACGTATCTTGTAGGACTCAAAGCCAAGCATACGGTTTACCGAAAAATGGCTTCCGATTTCGCGGAGAAAATCAATGTAGTTGAGGTCCGCAAGCCAGTCTTTGTTGTTGGCCCACCGAGTGCGGTCGCCGTCAAATCCCAAAAAACCGTCAAGCTGCTTTTTGATGAACTCGGTATTCGCGTCAAGCCGTTCATAACTCAGCATCTTCCGCATCTCCGACTTTCCGGACGGATCGCCTATGCGGGCGGTCCCGCCTCCCAAAAGGGCTATCCCTTTGTGTCCGGCATCCCGGAGATGGCGGTACGCAAAATAGGGGACCATGTGCCCTATATGAAGGCTTATCCCGGTAGGATCGCAGCCCACATAAAAAACCACCGGCCCTTCGTCCATAAGCCGGGAAAGACCTTCGGGATCGGTACATTGGGCGTAAAACCCTCGTTCTTTCAGATCATCAAGCGCTTTGTTCATTGATACATCCTAATGTGAGCCCGGCCATGGGCCGCGGACTGCCCGGAAATTACAGATAAGCCATTGAAAAGGAACCAATCGTGTAACCTACCAAAATGATGCGGTTGATGTCTATTTCATGCTCATCGGCTATGGTTTTCACGAAATCCACAATGTTACCGACAGAATCTTTGATGTTTCTGACCCGTACATCGCCGGACTCAAACTTGTAGGGCATAACGGCAATTATATATTTTCCTTTGTATTCAGCCGGATAGACCCCGAAATCAAAGACGCTGGAACCAAGGGTACTTTCGTCACAGAGCCAGATAATGGCATTGATCTCCTGGTCCGTATTGTTTGGGACGGATACAATGAGAGGGACCTTGTTGGGACCGAATTCATGATAATCGGTATGATACGCGCCGGAGACCGGTTCCGCAGAGGCCGCCCCTGCCTGTAAGCCGTTTTCCGGCCTGGTCTGCGGCAAGTCTTTGAACGATTCCGCCAGCGCCTTTACATCCGCATCTTCCTGCGTGAGTTCGGCGGAAACATCCTCTCCGGCTTCCTGGGGCTGCGTGGTGGCACAGGATACCGCCCAAAGGACCAGCAAAACACAAAGAACAAGCAGGTTATTTTTTTTCATAGATATACTCCTTTCCTTATTATCAGTTGCGGACAGCGGCTAAAAAAAGTCTATAATTAAGCCGTTTTCATCGGACCAGAAATCCGCGCCAACCGGGTTTGGCATCCGGTTAATTTAACTTATATTATCCTAATTATCAAGGAATATCCAGCAAAATCAAGCGGAAAGAATAAAAAATTACCATAAAAAAGTATACTGAATCCTTTCTGCAAGCCGATGTTTACCGATTTTAATTACTCACTTTACACATCGGAACCAAAATCGAAGAAATTTAGCCAAGGAACCCCAGTGGTTCATATTATTCTTCCTGCGTAGCATGAGTTACATGAAAAAAATAAAAAAGTTTTTGTTGACAATTCCCAATACCCATGTTAATATAATTAAGTTGGTTACTTAACGCATTAAGTAACCATATAATATCCTGTCTGGTTCTAAAGAAGGTGGTGGGGTGAAAACGACACTCGACACTCGACACTCGACACTCGACACTCGACACTCGACACTCGACACTCGACACTCGACACTCGACACTCGACACTCGACACTCGACACTCGTCTCTGGTGACCGGAGGGTTGGGAGGGGGGGGGGG
>JAITBO010000276.1 GCA_031283505.1 Treponema sp.
CTCGGAACAGGGCGGCAATTTGGTTGTAACCGTCTTTTTCAGCCCTGGAAGCATAATAGGTATATTTATTTCGGGCCATTGATTCTCCGGCAAAAGCGGCTTGAAGATTCGCTTCCGTCTTGGAGCCTTTGAGTTCTTTCATTTGTTCCTCCATCTCTTGAATGTTTGCGGCGAATTTTGAAATCGGACACCGCACCTTTAGGATAACATGATTTATGACAAATTTGAAAGGTCCCGATTCCAGGACATCGGCGTTTACTCTCAATCTTCGAAAAGTTACCGGATTTTACGAATTATAACCGCAGAGTACACAGAGTTTCACGGAGTTTTGGCTATAAATCCGGTTTTCTCCTGTTTTCTCTGTGTAACTCCGTGCCCACAGTGGTTAAATTTCTTCAAAATTCCGCTAATTTGACGGCATTTACTCGGTAAAAAAGTAAACACCGATGCCCTGCATTATATTTAATTTCCATTGACATTTTTATCTTTATATACCTATACTAAATATCTATAATCCCGATAATCATAAAAGAGGTACATCTTTGGCGTCTGTTCATGAATATAAACGATTAGAAAATTTTCTTGTTTTAAAGGTAAAAAAAGGCTTTCTTTCTTTTATTAAAGGGATGTTCTCGTTTTTTAAGGTTATAGCAGGCGGGTTGACCCGGCGGTATACCATTGTCTTGGTCCCTCATTCCGAAAAAAAAGTATATAATTTTCATATCTCGTTTTTTTCCCTTTGTACGGTTATCCTGATTTTGGCGGGGATTGTGGGCGCTTTTTTCTGGTACGGGGCATCGTATAGCGGGACCCGCGGTGCGTTGGCCACCAAAGACAGCCGCTTAAAGAACACCCAGGCCAGCCTTGATCAACTGCGGGATGAAATTTCCCAGCTCCTCAGACAGACCAGGAGTTTTCAGGCTACCCTTTCCGGGACTCTTTCTTCTTTAGGGGTGGATGTTCCGGCTTCCGCCGCTTCGTCCGCCGTTTCCGGGGACCTTTCTTCGTTCTTCGACATCCGGGAAACTGCGGAAGGTACTCTCCAGGAGGTAGACGATATCCGCAGTTTGACGGAATATCTGGCCTCAGTAGTCGAGCCGGTCAAAGAAATCGGTACCCTGCTGGCTTCTCAAAGCGCATTGTTGACGGAAATCCCCAATATTTGGCCTATCAAGGGCGGCATAGGGCATATTTCCATGTACTTCGGCCAAAACGAGAATCCCTTTACCGGGCAGTATTACATCCATAAAGGGATAGACCTTTCTACATACCGCCAAGGGGATCCCATCGTTGCCACCGCGGACGGACAGGTGGTTACCATGGAGTATTCCCCCGACTTTGGGAATTTCATCATCATAAAACATAAGCACGGGTTTTATACCCGGTACGCCCATATGCTGTCCTTCCGGGTGACCAAGGGTCAGCGGGTTCAGCAGGGCGAGGTTATCGGGTATATAGGCAACACCGGGCTTTCTACGGGTCCCCATTTACACTATGAGGTTCATATCGGTTCGGACGTGGTTGACCCGTATAAATACCTCAATGTCCGTTCCGGGAGTTTAACCGGAAGCGGCGGGAACGTCCGAACCGGCCGTTAGAAGAGAAGCCATGGCCGGAATCAATAGCAGGAAAGATTTCTCAGTCAATACCATCATAGGTCCCAATTCTTTTGTTTCCGGAGATGTGGAATCCGGCGGTTTTACCAGGGTTGATGGCAGTCTGCGGGGCAACCTGTCCGCCAAAGGCCGGGTTATTGTCGGGGAAAAGGCGCGGATGAAGAGCAACATTTCCGGGACTTCCGTCACTATCGGAGGGGTAGTTTTCGGGAATGTCCTGGCAAGCGAACAAGTTATCGTTCTGTCTACCGCTCTGGTTATGGGGGACATCATTACCCGGCGGATTAGGGCCGATGAAGGTTGTCTCATTCATGGCCGGGTGTCGGTCTGCCCGGATGAGGATACCTGGGTTCAAGTCGTAAGCGAATACCGGGACGCCCGGGAGATTAAATCGGCTCTGGCGGCAAACGCCGTTTTTCCCTCCTATGGGGAAAGCAGCCATGGCCAAGATTGATTTTTCCGATACGGTATTTCTGAATTCTTCGGCCTATAATAATGTCCGGAGCGAAGCAAAAAAAAAGGACGCGGTTAAGGAAAAAATACGGGGGAAAGCCCTGGCCGGGTCTCCCCCAAAACCACGATTTTTTGATATTTTGGAAGAAACGGTTCGGGAAGTTGGGCCGTTGCCTGATGTGTCCGCATCGGAAGAAGCCCTTCAGGGACTGCTGGATGATGTACACAGCGCCGGCGACGCCCTGAAAAACCGTCCGTTTCCGGAGGAAATCAAACGCTACAAGCAGGCGGTGCGGGATTTTATTCATTACGTGGTTGAAAACGGTTATGCTCTGGAAAAACAAACCGGCATCCCCAATTATTTAAAGCCCGGTTTTAAGGGCCAGCGGGGAAGTGATGCGGCGAAGAACCGTACCGGATTTCATCTGATTCAGGTAGTAGATCAAAAACTGGAACAATTAGCGGCGGGAATTCTGGCGGGTCAGACATCCCAGCTTGAACTGTTGGCGCGTATAAATGAAATCGCCGGACTTTTGGTTGATTTATTGCATTAACAGTGTCCGGCCAGTTGAAGAAAGGGAGGAAAAGTCATGAGTGATTATGATGATTATGATGGTATATCCCGGGAAGATATTGAAGAAGATATTTCCGCACTGGAAGATGCCGGAGAAGAAGATATAACCCAGACCGATGTGATTGTTACTCCGGCGGACAACTTGGAGCCTCTGGCTCCGGGGACCCCGGTATATCGGTTGCGACTTTCCTATTCCAACGAAACCTTTTTAGCCGCCTACCCCGGTGAGTTCCTGCATTGCGGCAGGCAAGTGCTGGTTCCTACCCGGTACGGCAAAGACATGGCCCAGGTTATAGGCCCCTTGCCGTGCCCTAATCTCCACGGTTATTCCGGCATTGTCAGGATAGAACGACCGGCTTCCGGGGAGGACTTGGCAAAGACGGCGGCTAATAAAAAGCTGGAAGACGACGCTTTCCGTATCTGTAAGCAAAAAATAGAAGCCCACCACCTGGAAATGAAGCTGGTGTCGGTTCACTACCTTTTGGAAGATTCCAAAATCCTTTTCTTCTTTACGGCAGAATCCAGGGTCGATTTTCGGGAACTGGTCAAGGACTTGGTGGGCGTGTTTAAGACCCGTATAGAGTTGCGGCAGATAGGGGTTAGGGACGAAGCCCGGGTTGTTGGCGGACTTGGAGTCTGTGGCCGGGGTTACTGCTGTCACACGGTCTCGGACAAATTGAAGCCGGTTTCCATCAAGATGGCCAAAGATCAGAACCTGTCCCTGAATTCCATGAAGATTTCCGGTATGTGCGGACGGCTTCTCTGCTGTCTGGCCTATGAACATACTTTCTACAGCGAACAACGCAAGCTCGTCCCCCAGGAAGGGTGCAAAATCAACTATGACGGTTCAATGTGGAAGGTGCAGGAAGTAAACCTGGTAAGCGGCAGGGTAATGCTGACCTGCGAAGATGGCCGCCTCCTCCATATTCCGGGAACTCAATTTGAGAAAATCGATAACCGCTGGCACATTAAGGAAGGCGCGTTAAACCATTCGGTTTAGTTCTACCCCAGGGATTTTCCGGAAAACAGCCGCCTACCTGAAAGACCCGGGCCTATGCTGGTGTGATCCATGTCCCATCCGGCGGGAAGGCCCGTCACCGGGGAGTTTTTGCGATGGCACAGATCCGGCTGGCCATGTTTTGCAGGGCAACCTGCTCCTGTACGTGGCCCAGTTCGTAGGCTACCCTGGGCATACCGTATACAACGGCGCTCTTTTCATCCTGGCCCAGGGTCATTCCCCCTTCCTGGAAAATAGCTCCCAACTGTTCCGCGCCGTCCCGGCCCATACCGGTCATGATGACCCCCAGGACATGGTTGCCGTAGGCTTTAGCCACCGAAGCAAAAAGTACATCCGCAGACGGCCGGTGACCGCTTACCGGCGGGGCATCCGACAGATGGGCGATGGCCGCCAGGGACTTCCGCTCAACCTCCAGGTGTTTGTTACCCTGGGCTATAAGGATGCGGCCGGGACGGATAAGGTCGCCTTCTTCCGCTTCCTTTACTTCCAGGGGACAAAGCCTGTCAAGGCTTTTGGCGAATTCATTGGTGAATCCCGGAGGCATATGCTGGACCACCACTATCGGGACGCTTAAATCCTTGTCCAGGTTGGCAAAGACCACCCGCAGAGCATCAGGACCGCCGGTGGAGATACCGATGGCGATAATCTCGGTTTTCCCCGGTTTCCGCAGGGGAACCGGCGACGCCTTGGGAGCCACCGGCATAACGGCGAAAGGCGATTTGGTATGTACGGCGGTGTCCGCCGGAGCGCTTTCTGTTTTTTTGGAGTATTCTACCGGAGTAAGGACTTTCTTCCCCTGATTGCGCCGGTACTGCCCGCCATAGATTAGGAGCAGGTTGGTCAGATTGTCTTTTACGGAACTCAGGTCTTCCGACACCGAACCGGAAGGTTTCATAATAAAGTCACTGGCCCCCAAAGCCAGAGCTTCCATAGTGATTTCCGCCCCCCTCCGAGCGATAGAAGAAAGAATAATAACCGGGATGGAAATTCCCCGGTTTTTCCGCTCTTTAAGAAATTCAATGCCGTTCATTTCCGGCATTTCAAGGTCTAACACCATAACGTCCGGGTTAACCCGGGGTATCTTTTGCAAGGCAAAAACCCCGTTCATTGCCTTGTCCGCTACCACCAGTCCGGGGGTTGACTCTACCATGTGACCAATCAAATTGCGCATTAACGCCGAATCGTCAACAATCAGGACTGATATTTCATCTGCCACAATACACTCCTTAAACGCAAACTACCCGAATCTATATGAACTTCCGGTAGAATGTTGCCCATTGGGTCTTAACAAATTCGAATTTGGTGTCCATTCCGAAAAGAGATTCGGAATGTCCGATAAACAGGAACGATTTGGACGCCATGGAATCCCAAAAGCGGTTTATCACCGCATTCTGTGCGGCTTCATCAAAATAGATGATCACGTTACGGCAGAATACTATATCAAGGTTTCTGAGTCCTGAATCATTTTTCAAATTATGGTAGTCAAACCTGATTTTGGACATAATATCCGCATGAACCTTATAACCGCCTTCTACTTTATCAAAATACTTTTTAAGGTACCCATCGGGAATACCAGAGATACGACTGTCCGCATAAACCCCTTCTTTTGCCGTCATAAGACACTTGAGGCTAATATCACTGGCTACGATCTCATATTTCCAGGGTGGAGGCAGAATCTCGTGCATCAACATGGCGATAGTATAAGGTTCCTCACCGGTGGAACAACCAGCGCTCCAAATTTTCAGAGTTGTATTGGGGCTTCCCTTCCTGATTTTCAACAATTCCGGCACGACAAAATGTTCCAGGGCGTCAAAATGGGCCTGATTCCGGAAAAAACGGGTTAAATTCGTGGTAATGGAATCAAGAAAACTCTTGAGTTCTTCCTTATCCTTTGAAATTGCGGCAAAATAAATTTTAACCGAATCAATATTTTTTTCCCTGAGCCGTTCCTTGAGCCTGCTTTCCAGGATAGACCGGTTGGTTGAGGTAAAATGAATACCGCTCTCATTGTAGATAAGGGTCCGGTATAACGCAAAATCGGTATCAGTTAAAAACTCATTACCCACCATACTATTTATAGTAAGGACTGTAAGAGGGGATGTCAATTGGTCGTTACAAAAATTTACTATTTTATCCTCGACTTGTTCTCAAATTCGGGCCGCGACAAGGGGAAGTCAGGCTTCTAGTATGCGGGGAGTCCAAAAATCATGAAAATTTAGAGATTGTCCCAAAACTAATTAACTGTGTGCTGACACCTGCGGTTTTGGGGAAGCCTTTTTATTAACTCTTATGGCGTTTTTTTGAAAAATTCTCCTCCTCTTGTATTAGACTTGTAAGACAACCACCGGCCGCAAGACTGTGGCGTTTTTAATGGAAATTGCGGGGATTTTCAAACAATTTTGAACAACCCTGAGTCTGTTTCAACACCCGGTTGGTTTTGAAACAGGCTTTTGGAAAAAGCGCCCGGTCCTGAATATCGTGAAGGCATTGACGGCGGAGGCTCAGGTCGTAATAATAGGTATACATGAATAAGTTTATTTTTGTCTCTGGCGGCGTATGTTCAAGCCTTGGAAAGGGTGTTGCGGCCTCTTCTTTGGGCGCCTTGCTTGAAGGACGGGGGCTTAATGTACGCATGGTGAAATGCGATCCCTATATCAACGTGGACGCCGGAACCATGAGCCCCTATCAGCACGGAGAGGTATACGTAACCGACGATGGGACAGAAACGGACCTGGATCTGGGTAATTACGCCCGTTTTACTTCAGGGCCCCTTTTCAGGGCCAATTCCATCACCACCGGGCAGGTGTACGAAGCGGTGATCCGCAAGGAACGGGAGGGGCGCTACCTGGGCCGCTGCGTTCAGGTGATCCCCCACATCACCGACGAAATCAAGAGCCGGATCCAGGCGGTGGCAAAGGAAGATCCCGAGACGGATGTGGTCATCGTGGAGATAGGCGGGACCGTCGGGGACATCGAATCCATTCCCTTTCTGGAGGCCGCCCGGCAGCTTATTCATGAATCGGGAAAATCCAGCGCCCTTTCGGTCCACCTTACCCTTATTCCGGAGGTTGCGGGAGGGGAACTCAAGACCAAGCCCACCCAGCACTCGGTAAAGGCCATGCAGGAACTGGGGATACAGCCGGACATCCTGATATGCCGGGCTCCGGTGAAGCTGGACGAAGGAACCCGTCGAAAAATCGCCCTTTTTACCAATGTGGAGTCCGATGCGGTCTTTACTTCTTATGACATTGATACGACAATTTATGAGATACCCCTGGTTTTTTTCGATCAAAAGCTCGATCAGGTGGTTCTGAAAAAAATGGGGGTTGAGTGCCGGCATTCCAACTTAAAGCCCTGGTATATCATGATGGAGAAATTTCGTTCCCAGCAGGGAAAGGTTCGTATCGGTATAGTAGGCAAGTACATGGACCTACATGACGCCTATAAATCGGTGTACGAAGCCCTGTTCCATGCGGGTATTGAAGGCGGCGTTAAAGTGGAATTGGTGAAAATCGATTCCGCCCGGCTTGAGGAAACGGATAACGCGGACAGCATCCTGGGGCCTGCCGCGGCAGATGGCGGGGTGGACGGTGTTTTGGTTCCCGGCGGCTTCGGACAACGGGGAATTAACGGCATGGTCAGGGCCGCAGCCTGGGCTAGGAACAACAAGATCCCCTATTTCGGGATATGCCTGGGTATGCAGGTCATGGTGATCGACTGGGGCAGGAACGTTTTGGGCTGGAAAGACGCGGATTCCACCGAATTTGACAAGAATACCGGGCATCCGGTGATCAGCCTTTTGGAAGATCAGGTGGATGTAAAAGATTATGGAGCTACCATGAGGCTGGGAAAGAGTGAAACTCTGGCGGAGCCGGATACCCATATTTTTGAGGCGTATAAAAGAAAAAATATCTGGGAACGGCACCGGCACCGGTATGAATTTGCCAATAATTTCCGAAAAGATATGACAGAATCGGGGCTGCGTCTTACGGCTTTTACTCCCGACGGCAGTCTGGTTGAATGTGTCGAGTGGCCAGATCATCCCTGGGGTTTGGGGGTGCAGTTTCATCCGGAATTCAAGTCGAAACCTACGGCGGCCAGCCCTCTGTTCAGGGATTTTATTGCCGCCGTGCGGGACCACAAGCAGGCCCAAAGGTAGACGCGGCGGATGGGGCGGGATTTCCACTTTACGGCGTGTATTTTCCTCATCGTTGCCCTTATATCCTGTTCTTTTGACTACGGTCCAAGTTCTGCGGAAGATAACGAACTGCCCGATGTGGTGATGAACAACGTGGAATATGTTCGCGTCAAGGACGGGAATCCCCTTGTGCGGTTTGAAGCCGAAGGCGCGGAACGTTACGAACGCCGCCACACCATGGAACTGAAAAATTTCTCATTTGAACAGTTCAATACCACTGCGGATGATGTAAATGCCATGGGCCGCGCCGGCAACGCATCGGTGGAACTGGAATCCGGAAACATCCACATGAAGAACGGCGTCCGTATCGAAGTGGAGTCCGAGGATATTGCCATAGAGACCAGTATCCTGAACTGGAAGGATAAAGAGCGGCAACTTTCCGCAGGCGCCGGAGAGCCTGTCGAAATTCATCGTCTTGACGGGACGAGCTTTACCGGCTGGGGTTTTTCCGCCGATGCCCGGCGCCGGACCTGGACCTTTACCGATGGAGTTCAGGGCCTTTACATAGACAAGGATGATGACGAAGAAGATGAGCCAATCGATGCGGATGAGATAGCGGAGCTCCTTACGGAAGCCGGTGAGTCGCGGTTCCCGAAAGCCCCGGAGGAGACCGGCGAATCAGAAGTCTT
>JAITBO010000178.1 GCA_031283505.1 Treponema sp.
TCGGCGAAGGCCTGGTTTTACGGCAAGCTATTACTGGCGGCATTCTGTGAAACCTGGGCTAATAAAGCCCGTTTTTCCCCCTTGGCAGACAGCCCCAGCCGCTGAGAGAGAAAACGGAAGTATCCGGTGGAGTCTGTGGAGGGAACAGCGGGTAATGCTCTCCGTAGTAGTCCACGCGCTGTTAACTTCGTTACATCTCATGTTTTCACCGCATACGTTTCGGCGGCTTCCTTTTGCCTGTGCCGATTCTAAACGGCAAAGGGTTCCGGCCTTGTTCCGTCCACTGCACCCCATCCCTAAGTAAACGCACATGGACTAAAGTCCGCTACACCCGGAAATGACGAAGCCGGCAGACTTCACCAAACCCGGCGAGGACGGCCGCAAGGGAAGCGGAAGTTTCGCCTTTCCCGGGTTCAGGCATTACCGGACAAAATCAGGGAAGGGACGATGGATGGCGGGCCGGAAAACCGGCGGCGGGCGGCTGAACAGAATAATAAAGCGCGTAACGGAGTGGCGCCGGAAGAACCGGCATCTGCCCTGGAAAAAACGGTGCCAGGCACCAATTTTTTCGATAAAAATTTATCCACAAAAACAGTGCCTGGCACCGTTTCAGGAATTGCCGGCGGATTACCTTTTTTGACGCAAGTTTTTTTTGGAAACAGTAAGTTATTGAATGTAAAATTACTGCCGATACCCGGCGCCGCCTTTTCAAATTACACCGAATCTGCTATGCTTTCTTTATGAGCGTTGAGAGTCAAAACCTGGCGAAGAATCTGCACCCCCTGGAAGTCCGTGTTATTCTGGGCTATAAAAAGGGGGACGAGCTTTCCGTAGAAAAAGTCGAGAAAGACCTGGGTTTCAAAAGCGGTAACGGGAATCAGGCATTGTCCTGGCTTGCGGGCAAGGGTATTATCCGGGAACTGCGCCGCGAGACCGGTGTTTTCTACGAATTGACCGCTTTGGGCCGGGGGTGGAAAGAAAGCGGAAGCCCGGAAGAGCGGATCATCGAGCTTGTCCGTATCAAGCAGGGCCTGACGCTGCCCGAAATTGCCCAAAACCTGAAGCTTGACAATAAAGACACGGGAAGCGCTTTCGGCGCCCTTTCCAGGCTGGGCGTTCTTGCCATGGACGGGGAGAAAAAGATAACGCCGGCGCTTAAGCCGGAAGACCTGGTAAACGGGCGGCCGGCCCGGGGCAGGGCGGCGGAGCACCTTGCGGCGATCCGGGGGCTTCTGGAAAAGGCGGCAGCCGCCGGGGAGGGCTTCCTCGGCGAGGCGGATCTTTCGGCGGCGGAAAAGACGGCCATTGCGGGAATCGCCAAAAAGCGCGGCGCCCAGGACGCGCCTTTCCGTCTGGTAGACCGGGAAACCGTGATCTTCGGCTTTACCGATGAATGGGACGGGGTGACGGCGGCTCTCAGGGCGGCGGGCATTACCGGTGACGAAACCGGCGCCCTTACCCAGGAGATGCTGGAAACCGGTTCATGGAAGGGGAAAAATTTCCGTTCGTACAATGTCAAAGTGCCTCCTACCCGGCTTGTAATAGGCCGTACCAATCCCTACGCGAAATTCCTGGAAGATGTAAAGGACAAGCTGTCATCCCTGGGTTTTGAGGAATTTGACGGGCCGCTTGTGGAAACCGAATTCTGGAATTCGGACGCCCTTTTTATGCCTCAGTTTCATTCGGCGCGGGATATCCACGATGTGTACCGTATTACCGGGCCGTCGGAACCGGACGGGTACGCATACGCCAAAACCATTGAGGAGCCCTGGCTTTCCAACGTGGCCCAGGCCCACGAAAACGGCGGCAAGACCGGAAGCCGGGGCTGGCGCTATAACTTTGACCGGGACTTTACCCGCAGGCTTATTCTGCGCAGCCAGGGGACGGTGCTGTCGGCAAAGACCCTTCCCCGCGCGGACATTCCGGGCAAGTACTTTGGAATAGTCCGCTGTTTCCGCTACGACAAGGTGGACGCGACGCACCTTTCCGACTTTTACCAGACCGAGGGTATTGTGCTTGGGGAAAATGTAAATCTCAAGACGCTTTTGGGTATGCTTGAAATGTTCGCCCGTGAGGTTGCGGGGGCAAAGGAAGTGAAGTATGTGCCCGGCTATTTCCCCTTTACCGAGCCTTCTGTGGAGGTGCACATCAAACACCCGGCTCTGGGCTGGTTTGAATTGGGCGGGTCGGGAATTTTCCGGCCCGAAGTAACGGAAAGCCTGGGGGTAAGTGTGCCGGTGGCTGCCTGGGGTATCGGTATTGACCGGATGGCGCTGATGGCCCTGGGGCTGAACGATCTGCGGGAACTTTTTAGTTATGACATCGAAAATGTGCGGCTCAGGCGGGCAGCCTGCTAGCAGCCTGTTGCACTTGTGGATTTTTGCGCCGTCGGTAACGCGAAAATCCCGATTATTGGGGCAGCTTTGCGAACCAGGGCCCGTTGCGAACCTTTGGTTCGCCTGGAGTTTGCGGGGTAAAAAATCGCCTTGCGGGTGATTTTTTGGGGTTTTATGCGTAAAGCGCGACAAACTCCCGGCGGCAGGCCGGTTGCGCTTCGTGCATAAACAGGGTATAAATATTCATAAAGTGGATATTTATACCTTATAAACTGGGTAAGGGGTCCAATAATCGGGGAATTTTTGCATGAATATGCCGGACTTCCGGGGTACGCAAAACGCGCCGCGGGCGCGTGGATGGGGGGTAGCGGAAGACTTGCCGCTTACGCGGCGAGTCTTTTCGGGGTTTTCCCTGATTTATTCGGCAAGGCTGGAGCGCAGGGGGGCCGGAAAGCGGCCGCTTCCACCCGCACCCGCCGTCCGGTAACAGGCCCCCCTTTATCTGCATTTTAAAATTGCCCTGTATGGTTCTTGCGCTTCTTGCGCGAACGGGTAAAAAAACTTAAGATTGAACGTGTCTTTATTTGCACGAAAAGGAAGATAAGGAATGGCTGGTTCTCAGGAGATAGCGGTAAACGAGGAAAAAGTCAAAAAGGCGATACAATCGGGGATTCCTTTGACCATAACCACTTTTACTCTGCCTCATGAATTGGAATTGTATATCGAACAGGTCTTAACCGTTTTTCTCAGGCAGGTCGAGCAGGAGCAGCTTAAGGATTATCTTACCTATATTATTCAGGAGCTGGCGGTAAACGCCAAAAAAGCCAATACCAAACGTGTCTATTTCATGGAAAAAGGGCTGAATCTGGAAAATTCCGATGATTATAAGCAGGGAATGGCAAACTTTAAAGAGGAAACCCTTGGCAATATTTCCCATTATCTCCAGCTTCAGAAGGAAAAGGGCCTGTATATCAAGGTTATCCTCCAAACCAAGCGGAATATTATCCTGATTGAGGTGAGAAATAACGTAGCGGTCACCAAAACCGAGCTTATCCGTATTCACGACAAGCTTGCCCGGTCCCGCCAGTTCGACAGCCTGGAAGACGCCCTTTCCCAGGTGCTGGACAGCTCCGAGGGCGCGGGCCTTGGCCTTGTGATTCTTGTTCTTATGTTGAAAAAAATGGGGCTGGACGAGGATTGTTTTGACATTCTCAGCAACGAGAAGGAAACGATTGCCCGGATAATCATTCCTCTGGGCAAGACCAAGGTTGAAAACCTGGCGATCCTCTCCAATACCATCGTGAACAACGTCAACTCCCTGCCCCAGTTCCCGGAAAATATTCTCCGTATCCAGCAGCTTATCGCCGATCCCGCCTCGGACATGGCTTCCATTGCCCGGCAGATCTCCATGGATCCGGCAATGACCGCGGATATGCTCAAGCTTGTCAATTCCGCCCAGTATATGATGGCCAAAAGGGTTGACAGTATCTCCGAGGCGGTCAAGATGGTGGGCATCAAGGGGATCAGGAATTTGCTCTACTCCTACGGAACCCAAAAGATTCTGGGCGACGATACCGATGACAAGCGGAAACTCTGGACCCACTCTTACAAGGTCGCGTTCTACGCCTATACGCTGGCGAGGAATTTTCACAAAGACCGGGCTGTAATTGATGATGTCCATGTGGCGGGTATACTCCACGACATGGGGAAGATCATCTTTTCCAGCGTTCATCCGGAATTGCTGGAAAAGATCCGGAATTTTTGCCGGGAGAAGGGGCTTCCGGCCTCTACCTTTGAGGAACTTTCCGCCGGGATGAATCACGCGGAAATAGGCGCACTGGTGGCGGAGAAGTGGAATTTTCCGGAGAGCCTGGTCTGCGCCATCCGTTACCACCACGATCCCGCCTCGGCCCAGCCGGAATTCAGGGCTTTGACGGAGACTGTGTACCTGGCAAATATGCTCTGCGAGTATGAAAACGGGGCTGTGGACTTTGACCAATTTGAAACCGATGTTCTGGGAACTTTTAACATTTCCAGCAAAGAGCAATTGGCCGCCCTCCTCACCCGTTTCAAAGGCGATTTCCAGCGCGAAAACTAGTACCTTGTAAATGCTAAATGGATGGATACAAGCCATGCAGCTTAATGCGGGCATCCTTAGCCGTAAACTGCCATTTCACCGTCTTTTGATTCCGGTTCCGTTCCC
>JAITBO010000194.1 GCA_031283505.1 Treponema sp.
CCTTTGAGAGGGGCATGTTCCTTGGAACCCTGACAGGCCAGGACCGCAACCAGAGGAGTTACCGAAGCGTTCCCCCCCATAAGGGCCGCGAGTTTTTCAGCAGTTGCCTTTCCCCCCACAGAACAGCGGTTTATTTCTGCGGTTCCTGCGGCCACTGCAGCGGCATACCCATCGCAGCCGGGAAACCCGCAAGCCCCGCAGTTGGCCCCTGGGAGACATTCCCGGACCTGACCTTTGAGGGGGTCTTCTGAAACAGCGAAGAATTCCCGGAAAAAGCCCAAGGCTAAACCCAGGATAAACGCTAAGATCAAGGCAAAAAATGCGGTAATTACGATAATCATCCTAACCTCCTATTTAACCAGACCAGAAAAGCCTGTAAAGGCCATAGAAAGGAGACACGCGGTAACAAAGAGTATGGGAGTCCCTTTCAGGAAAGCCGGGATGGGACTGGTTCTGATCCGTTTCCGGATCCCCGCGAGGAGGAGGAGGGACAAAAGGAATCCCAGGGCCACGCCGATGGCAAATACCAGGGATTCCACAAAGGTATATCCATTGGAAATGACATCCAGGGTAACCGCCAGAATGGCGCAGTTGGTGGTGATCAGGGCAAGGTAAATCCCCATGGAGGAATACAGCGCCGGAGCCGACTTTTTAAGGTAAAATTCCACTAACTGAACCAGGGAGGCGATAACCAAAATGAAAACCAAGAGCTGCAGGAAGACCAAGCCCAGAGGTTCCAGAACGAACTTGTAGATCGGCCAGGTAACGCAGGTGGCTAAGACCGTAACAAAGGTAACTGCCAAGCCCATGCCTATGGATTTATCCTCATCGGTACTCATCCCGATGAAGGGGCAAAGGGCAAGGAACCGCATGAGAATCACGTTATTGATCAGAAATGCGGAGATAAATATTTTAAACAAATTCATGCTTGTCCTTCCTCGAATTTTTCGATTTCTTGTGGTTTAAGCCGGGCCTTGATGAGGAGGTTAAGACTGATAAACAGGGCGAACACAAAAAAACCTCCTGGGGGCATCACAAAAAACAGAATCGGCTGAAAACTCTCCGGGAGCACGGGGAAACCCAAAAGGGTACCGCTTCCCAGGATTTCCCGGATTATGGATATGCCGGTTAATACCCAGGTGTATCCCAAACCCATACCCAGGGCATCCGGGATCACACTCACCAGGGACTGTTTGGAAGCAAAGGATTCAACCCGGCCCATGATGATGCAGTTTACCACGATGAGGGGAATGAAAACCCCCATGGCCTTGGACAGATCCGGAAAATAGGCCTTGAGCATATAATCGATCACCGTAGTAAAGGCGGCAATAACAATGATGAACACCGGAATCCGTACTGATTCAGGGATGAGTTTCTTGAAGGTACTGATCACCAGCTCCGACATGAGGAGGACGAAGGTCATGGAAAGCCCCATCCCAATGCCATTGGCCACTGCCGTGGTTACTGCCAAAGAAGAACAAAGCCCTATCATCAGTATGAGCAGGGGGTTCTCCCGTACCAGGCCGTTGGTAAATATCCGAATTAGGCGTTTCATTGCGCGCCTCCTGTCTGAGGGGCGAGCCATGCCGAGGCCGCATCCCCTGAAGCCTTAACCGCACTGGTAACGGCCCGGCTGGTAATGCTGGAGGCGGTAATAGCCACTACATCCCCTTTTACCTCAAAAGGATCCTGTACGGATTTACCCGCAAATTGACCATAAAAGGTGATTTTTTTGCTCTTGTCCACATAGTAGGTGGGAGAACCGGCATTTGCCCCAAGCCCGGGGGTATCCTGATGTTCCAGGATCTTAACCCGGCTGATCCTACCGTCGGCGCCGACCCCCACCAGGACCTTGAGGATTCCGCCATAGCTGGCTGCAGAAGCCTGAATCGCAGCACCGATAAGGGCCGTGCCTTTCCGTACCGCATATTGGGTCTCAAAGGCCACTGCAGGATCGGGACTGGCAATGGTCCCGGTAATATCCGTAAAATCATCCCCTTCAGGGAACAATTCCCGCAAGGCTGCTTCCAAATCCGCTTGCTGGCGTACCGCAATGGTCTCGCTGGTAGCGGAATACACGAAGGCAAGTCCCACACATGCGGCAGTGGCATAGAGCGCCAATACAATGCCTAGTTTCAACATACCTTTCATTTCCCTGCCCCCTTAGGCTTTGGTACAAAGCCGTATTTTTTCTGTAATAAGCGGTTAAGGAAGGGGGTAACTGCATTCATGATGAGCAGCCCATAGGTAACCCCCTCAGGGTAATTGCCCCATTTCCTGATAAGCACGGTGATGAGTCCTGCGCCGAAACCAAAGACAAGTTTCCCATAGGCGGTGAGGGGAGCGGAAACATAATCAGTAGCCATGAAAACCGCACCAAAGATCACCCCGCCGCTTAAAATCGCGAAGAGGGGATCCATTCCCAAGAGAAGGGAACTCAAAACCGTGGCAACGATCATGGCCGCCGGAGCTCGCCAGTCTATGGTCTTAGTAACCAAGAGGTAGACGGCCCCTACCAGGATCAGCGGGATTGAGGTCTCACCAATACAGCCTCCGTGGTTACCGAAAAACAGGGTACCCATCACTGACCCATAATCCGAAGATGGGAGCCCCAAAGATACGGCTACATCAGCGATGCCCCCCCCTTGCTTGATGATGTTAAGGGGTGTGGCGGTGCTGACTGCATCGGTTATAGGTACCCTGAAGCCCCCGGGTACATGCCAAGTAGTGATCGCCGCGGGGAAACTCATGATGAGAAAGGCCCTGCCGATAAGGGCTGGATTAAACACATTGGCCCCCAGGCCGCCGAAGAATTCTTTGGCCACCACAATGGCAAAGATAGCCCCCAAGGCGGTAATCCAAAGGGGGGTCCCCGGAGGAAGCACCAGGGCTAAAAGAAGCCCGGTTACTGCCGCGGAAAGGTCCTTAATGCGGATATCCTGTTTGGTGATCGACCGGAAACAGGCTTCTGCCAGCACTGCTGCGGCTACTGCCACAATAATGGTTAAGAGGGCAGGTAATCCGAAGATGACCACCCCGAAAACCGAAGCCGGGGCCAAGGCGATGAGCACATTGGCCATGAGCCATTTCGTAGTAACCGGAGAAACGATATGAGGACTTGATGCAAGGATCAGAGATGACTGTTCATTTTCCGTCATAGAAAATTCCTTTATTTTCTGTCATAGAAAATTCCTTCTAACTTAAAGATAAAAACCGCCTATAGAGAACGCTGTTACCAACTCCCCTACTGGGGATTACAGCCTGTAGACCGGTCTGATGAAAACGCCTCATCATACCTTAGGTTTTTGCAGAAGCCCCAGCTTTCGCTGCTGCAGCTTGAGCGGCCGCCTGAGCTGCCTGCTGCCTAGCCCGTAAGCGTCCTTTTCCAACTCGGAAGCGCTGGACCAGTTTGATCCGGGCAGGGCATACAAAGGTACAACTTCCGCACTCAATACAATCCATCAGCCCAGCCTTTACCGCATAATCCAGATCCCCCGCTTCCAGGCTATCATTCACAATCGCCGGAGAAAGCCTGCAAGGACAGTTCCGAATACACCGGGCGCAGTGTATACAAGGGGTTTCAACCGTAGTGTAGGTTTCTTCAGCGGTCATCAGAATGATCCCGGAAGTGTTTTTCTGAATCGGAATCGCCACGGTAGGTACGGCAAAGCCCATCATGGGCCCGCCAAAGAGGACCTTTCTGAGCTGGGAGTAATCAATATCCATAAATGCCGGAGGCAAATCCGTCAGCAAGGTTCCAATAGGAGCCCGGATATTTTTGGGGAGTTTGCATGCCCCTCCACTGACGGTCAAGTCCCGGTCAATCAGGGGTTTCCCCAAGGTAAAGGCTTCAGCTATAGCCACGAGGGTCCCCACGTTCTGGACAATACAACGAGCATCCATGGGAAGCCCCCCAGAAGGCACCTCTCTGCCCGTGAGGGCGGTGATGAGCATCTTTTCACCCCCTTGGGGATACAGGGTTTTACAAAGCCCCACGGTGATCTCCCCAGAATAGTTTCTCAACCGGATTTCCTGTTCCAGTAGAGGAACGAGCTTCTCCTTATTATCCTCCATCCCGATGATAGCCTTCTTGACCCCGGTAATTTTCATGATTATGGCCAAGCCCTGGATCAACAGGTGGGGTTTCTCCGTGATGACCGCCTCATCCGTGGTAAGGTAGGGTTCACATTCTGCCCCGTCGGCGATGATGATGTCAATGGGCTTATTCGGCGGCGGAGACAGCTTGACATGGGAAGGGAACCCGGCTCCTCCCATACCGGTCATACCCGCATCCCGGATTCGCTTGAGAGCCTCCTCTTTGGTACAGGTAAATGCATCCAGAGGGGGCATGAATTCCCCATCAGGGTTTTCATCAGGCCCCTCAGCTTCGATAACAATACAAAGCCCTTCACTGTTGTTTGATTGGGTCCTCGGCTCGATTTTCTTGACGATCCCGGTAATCGAAGCATGAACCGGTACGGTCATGGGCCCGGGGCTGACCGCATCGGCAATTTTCTGCCCTCGCTTCACCGTATCACCCACCTGCACTAAACTTTGGTTCGGGGCGCCGAAATGTTGATTGATAGGAATAACCACCTGTTTCGGTGTAGGTACCAGTTCCACCGGTTTCCCTTCGGTAGCGGTTTTCCGGGTGGGAACGTGCAAGCCCCTCTTAAATGTGCTTACAGCCACTATAGATCCTCCTGTAACGCCTAAAAACATAGTTTTTAAGGCGTAAAATTACTGCTCTGCATCATACGAACCTTGCGTATAAGATTCTATAGCTTGATGCAGCATGTTGAAAACGGTTCAAAACTGTACGATTTTTTACACTATACTAAGTCATTGGGTTAGACTCTCACGATCGGCCATTGGGTTAGGCGATTAAAGTACTATTATGATACGGTATAAGGGAAATATCGTCAATATCCCGGTGCTTCAGAATCATCTCCCATCGGTATAACCGGCGGTTTGAGGAAGGGACTGTTTAGGAAGGAACGCTTCAGACAAGCCTATGGTTATCAGGCGGCACAGGCGAGGGTGTTTTTGAACTTCCGGCAATGCACCTTGTTTTTTGTCCCCTGCCAGGCACACCCCGTCCCATTATGGACCGCGGGGCAGGCTGTGCCTGTACCAATCTATCACTACAAAAATACGGCGGCATAAATGCCGATGCAGGGCGTCCGCTGGACGCTGCTGCCTTGCGGGCTATAGCCGTGGAATTTCGGTAAAGCCGAAACTCCGTCTTACGGAATAATCGCCCCGGCAATCATGGTATGCTTGCCGATACCACTGCCCCCCATGACCCATGATCGCCCTTTTGGTTCTCGTACCGGGCGCAAAAGTAGGCCGTCATGCCCGATTCAGAAGCGCCAAAGTCTAGCGGTTCTTTTTTCCGGCGGGTAAAGCGGTAATACAAGAGTTCATCACCGGAAAGGGGCTCTCTCATCAAATAGCGCTTGACTCCGGCGGCCTGTTCCAGCGTCGCCCCGCCCTGGGGCATAATGCCCTGGTAGAGGGCATAGCCGTAGTCACCCCGGCTGTCAGGCGGTTCCGTCCCCGGAAGGGGGGCAAGGTGAACCATCAGTATATGGGGCCACCGGGGTAGGTGATGGTCAGCGTAGGCTGTCCTGAGGGCAGGGGAACCGGGGTGTGGATGTTGTCAGGCAAAGACAGCAACAGGATCAAAAGGTCTGCCAGCGTCAAAGACGGAACCAAAAGGAAATGTTTCTTGATGAAGCGGGCTTCGGTCTCCATTCCCTTGAACGCCTTGTTGCGCTGGACGACATCGGCAGCGGTGCGTTCTCCGCCTTTTACTTTGTCCAAAATGGCCGCTGCCGCACTTTCGTCGTTTGCCAATTGGGTGATATGGCTCTGGGGAATACCCCGTGCCTGTCCACTGGCGCAAACACCGTGTTCAATGTTTTTACCATGTGAAGCTGCTCGTCTCGTGAATTGGGATACCAGTCTGTTCCCATTATATTCCTCCTTGCAATTTAGTAAAACAGGACCATTCTGTCCCATTCTTTTCTATTTTTGTTTCAATCGCTGGCGATTGAAAGTTCCGCGCCGGAACTTAGACTTCCAACGCCGGAGATTAAAGTCCCATTGCTAAAGATTCAAGCCCAATCGTCATAAATTGAAAGTTCGGCGTCGGAGATTCACCCCCGCACCCATAACCGGAAACGGCATCAAGCACCTTGACGATCCCCTTCATGCGTTTTAATGCCCGAAGGCCCCGTTATCACCAAGCCGGCGATGGTGTCCACGCACCTGTCAATGCCGAATATTCCCCGGTCAAGAGAAAGGTGATAATTCTGCGACATACCCCATTCCAAGCCGGTAAAATATTTATAGTAAACCTTCCGCCTCTGATCTTTTTCCTCCAGCAGTTTTTCGGGATTATGTACCGATTCCCCGCCGTAATGGTTTTGATACGTTCGATGCGCTCTTTTATACCGGCGTGAATGAAAACTTTCAGACAGTCGTCCCTCTCCCGTAAAATAAAATCGGCGCAACGGCCAACAATTACGCAGGGGTCTTTTTCCGCGATGTCAAGAATAACTTTTTGCTGATTAACCCAAAGATATTCATCTCTTGTTGACGGCACAGGCTCCCGCACATCCTGCCGGACCTCTATCGTGTCTACCCGAAGATCCCCCCGCATGGGAAAATCCGGTACTTAAGGCTAATTTCTTCAATGCCTCGATCTTGCCGTCCATACTTATACGACCTCACGACAAAGCGTCCCAAAGGGCTAGTTTCCAAATATCCCTTCTCTGAAGGCCCCGATGTACTCCATGCAGAATTCATCCTGCCCCAGAAGCGCTTCGGCGGCGTAGATCAAGCCCATCATATCCTTGTTCAGGGGATCCAGAATGGCGCTGTCCAGCCCCGCGTTCATCGCAAGGATGATGAAGCTCTGGTTGACGTACTTCCGGGCGGGCAGATTAAACGATATATTGCTGGCTCCCCCGGTCAGGTGGATCTCCGGGCTCAGTTCCTTGATCTTCCTCATCGTGGCGGTGATCTTGGCGATACCATCCTCGGAGGTACAGAGCATTTCTACCAGGGGATCGACATAGAGCCGGTCAGGGGCTATCCGGCAGCGGACCGCCTGCTCCATCAGCGCGTCAAAGACCTCAAGCCGCTTCTCCGTTGTCCGGGGAATCCCCGTGTCGTCGCTGAGGAGGGCAACGCACTTCCACGGGGTGCCGGCTATGATCGGGAATACCTGTTCTACCTTATCCCCTTCCAGGGAAACGGAATTCACCATCCCCGGCTTGTTACAGAACCCTATGGCTTCGGCGCAAACCCGGACGCTGGGGCTGTCAATGGCAATGGGGGTATCCGTCGCTTCCTGCACCAGGCCGATTAACCACTTCAAGGTATCCAGTTCAATATCCGCCGCCGTGGAAGCGCAGACGTCGATATAGGCGGCTCCCGCATCAGCCTGCTTTCTGGCTAAATCCCGAATGTACTCCTCGTTACGCTCCGCAATGGCTTTTGCCATGGAAGGAATTGATCCGTTAATTTTTTCTCCGATGATTATCATGACGCTGTCTCCCTTAGATTTTTGGTAACGATGGTTACCGGTCTTCTCCGCAAAGGCGGTTCTGCCAACGGGGATACTGCGGCGGAGGCGGTTTCCCTGCCCCCGCCTTTCCCCTCAGGCACAGAGTTTCTTGGCCAGGGCCGCCGCGCCCGCCGCGTCGGCGGAATACCCGTCGGCTCCTATGGCATCGGAGAACTGCTGGTTTATCGGCGCTCCTCCCACGATGAGCTTGAACCCGGTCATTCCGGAAGCCCGCAGGGCCTCGACGGTTTCCTTCATTGCCGCCATGGTGGTGGTTAAGAGGCTCGACAGGGCTACGATCTTGGTGTTCGGGTGTTCCTTGAGGCTACGGATGAAGGTTTCAGCGTTCACATCGACCCCCAGGTCGATGACTTCAAAGCCCGCGCTCTCCAGCATCAGGGCTACCAGGTTCTTCCCGATGTCGTGGAGGTCCCCGTGGACGGTGCCGATGATACACTTGCCCCGGCTGGTGTTTGTACCATCAGCGGCCAGTTTTGGTTTCAGGACCTCGACGCCCTTCTTCATGGTCCGGGCGGCGATGAGCATTTCCGGTATAAAGATCTCGGATTTCTGGAACTGCGCCCCCACTATCTCCATAGCATGGATCATCCCTTTATTGAGGACTTCCAAGGGCTCGGCTCCTTCCGCCAGGGCTTCCCGTACCAAGGCTTCGATGAGTTTTGATTTGCCCTTCTCTACTGCCTGGGCAATTTCTTGAATCTTAGACATACACATCTCCTCTTACTGTATCTCCCTGTAACTTAATTCGGGAAGCCTTGTATAATTCTTCCCGGTAAGCGGGGTCAATACCCCGACGCCATACATACTTATTATTGACGGTTTTTTGGCGGAACAAAATTTTTTAACATATTCCCTCGCGGCGGCACGCTGATCCTCCTCTGATGTGTCAGGTCCGAATTGATCGGGAACGATTCTGATAATAATTTTGTCGCCATATTTCTCATATAAGCCCTGGGTGTCGTTCACCGCCTGACCATCCCACGAATCCCACCCTGCGGCAATGATATTCGGAATCTGCCGTTCTATGCACCCGCAGCTATGAATATCCGCCCAGGCGCCACGGTAATGAATATGTTCCGTAAGCCTTTTCATATACGGTACGATAAGTTCTTTTGCGGTCTCTATCGAGAAAAACGGCGACTGCTGTGATCCCCAATCATCGTGAAAGTGGAAGCCCTCCACATGAAAATGACTCACGAATTTATCAACGATTCTTATGTAAAGATCCGTCAAGGTTGTGAAAAAATCGTGGATAGCGCTTTTCTGATCTTCGTCAATGAGGGCAAGCGCGGCCCCTTCAAAGTCCATAAAAGAAATAAGTCGTTCAAAATACCCGTTCATGATCCAGCAATTGTGAAAGAAACCATTATTGAGAAGGACTTTATTCTCCTCTGCGGAAGCTGCCCAATCCCAGGCTTCAATATCGGGCCATTCGACTTTATCTTTCCATTCGTTGATGTCGTCCAGCAGGGGAGAACCGGGTTTTACCATGGAACCTCTGACTTTTTCCACATATACCCATTCAATACCAAACATATCTTTGCCCCCGAATTGTTCCTGCGGCAGTTTGTTGGCTTCTTGTAAAAAACCGCGGGCAACATTATCCGGATATACATGAGGACAGAACGGACCATATTCCAGATTGGTAATCTGCCAAACAGGCTCTCTTTTCATGGTGGCAATATACGCCTCCCTCGGGGATACCGGAAAATCATATACCGGCATACCAAGCGCCCCCGGAAAAGGAGGGGGAATTTCCCGTACAACATTTAATTCCTTGGGATCAAATTTTGGAATCATCAACCTCTCCTGTTTTTTTACCCAATTTCATTTCTTCACGGAACTTGCAGACTTCGCCGTGAATAATATCTTTCCACTTGTTCCCACCCGGCATATAGAATGGAAAATATCCGCCTCCTTCCGAACAAGCCTCAAGTTCTTTGCGTATATCGAGGCGCAGTTCTTCTTCCGACATTTCCCCCAGGCTGATAAGGCGATCATGTTTCTGTTGATTAAACGATACGTTATAATTCATTTTCTTGCCGGTGATTTTTTTCATGGCGACAATATCGTTCAGATCCATACATTGCAGGCAATCAACGCCCAACTCGCAGATTTCCGGAATAATATCCTGTATAAAACCGCAGGAATGCAATTCAAAAGCCATCCCGTAACGGTGCGCACGGTCGATTATTGTCTTCATCCGGGGTTTTATGAGAAAGCGCCAGGTATCGGGCGAGAAAAACAGTGAGCGCTGCGTACCCCAATCGTCATGGAAATTCAAAATATCAGGTTTGTAATGCTCCGCGATCTTGTCAATCAACCTGCATTTGTAATCGGTCATTGCGTCAAAGAACGCCGCCGTCTCGTCAGGTTCCGTGATCATCGCAACCATCGCGTTCTCAAAACCCATCAGAGCGTGCAGTCTTTCAAATAAACCGCAAAGTATACTTTGATATAACAGGTTATTCTCCCGGTCAATCGAGTCTATCTTGTCAATGCGCCGCGCTTCTTCCCAGTCCCATGCGTCAAGATCGGGAAACTTTACCTGTTCACGCCAGTCGCAAATATCCTCAAGTACAATATGGCGCGCACTGTCAGGAACCGGAGCCGGTTCTCCTTCCTTGTAAATCCATTCAACGCCGAACCAGTCTCTGCCGCCCCCGTTATCACGCGGACGCTCAAGGTAGCCGTTCAGCGGTATAATAAAATGGAATCCAACGCCAAAAGCGGGCATCCATTCAGGTTCACCATGAAAATAGAAACGGCGCATATTTTCTTTATCGCTTATCATACAGATTCCTCCTTCCTCTCCATGTAGCTTTCCGTTACCTTTGTTTCGGTGTTTTTTTGTACAATCCCGATCTGTGAATTCCTGTTAAAAAAGGCTTCGCGCAGGCATTCAATACCAAACATAATCAGATAGGCGACAGCCGCTATCATGAGTCCACTGGTTCCGTTCACATCCCCGAACAGGCCGGCTATGGAGTTTACAATAATAGGAGATGATGAAACACCTAAACTTATAAAAGTTACGGCAATGGCGATAGCAAGCGCGCTGGCATTTTTTTCAACAGACTCCATAATATAATAGATTGACGAGGCCTGTTGAATCCCTGCTCCAATTCCGAATATTGCGCCGCCAATGGCAATAACGGTAAGACTTTGCGCTGAGGTTAGAAGAAAGTAGGCCACCGCGAGGATTATCATGGCCAGTGCCAAGGTGAATTTTTTGGTCATCCTGATAAGGCCGCCAAAAAGCACCCCTATAACTATGGTCAGAACCGGGTTAAAGGAGGTCGCCATTCCTATTGCCGAGGAATCTCCCAGGCCCTTGGTCGTTATTGACATACCAATATTGAGGTAAAAGGCAAAATTGAATAACCCAAGAAAAAAACACATTATGCAAAGATAAATCATGCCCGGCGTAAACACTTTGACCAATCCGCTCAAGCCTACGCCCTTGCCGACGAGCTTGACATCTTTCTGACCCTTTGGCAGCAAGATAATAGTAAGCACTATGACCGGGATCACCAAAAGATATACAAAATAGGCTTTATACCAGCCAGAGGTAGAGAGGTATCCGGTCAAGATCGTAAACCCTGCTATCCCGATACTGCTAGCCGCCTGTTTGAAGCCCATAACCGTGCCGCGGTGTACTCCCGAAAAATTCTGGGCGACGATTGCCCCCCCGACGGAAATGAGAAATCCTTGCCCGATACCGATGAGGGTACTGCTTACGAAGAGCGCATAGATGGTATTATGGGCAAATACCGGTACCAGCCCGCCTGCCAGTTCACAGGATAGGGCGAACACCACCAGTTGCTTCTTGGTGATGTAGGACGCAAGTATCCCGCTCAGTAGTGATACCGGAATGGAAATCAGCGAAGGAATAGTCAAAATGGTCTGAATGAGCGTGGGCGGCGAATCCGGAAAAACCTTTGCGATTTCCGCAATTACCGATGAGAATGCGTTGAATGCCGAGTTAAATATCACAAATAAAAGGATAGGTATGACGACCCTCCAGTTGAGTCTTTCTGACGTGTTTTCCATTTTCTCCTCCGTTTCTTCAGGTTTATGTCAATCAATGACGGTATTATTATATCTCTCCCTTTTTTATCCAGTCTAACAGATAATTTTTTCATATATACAACTTTTTGTTGTACCTCGTCTTTCATTAAAAAAGGCCGTAACTATTCAGTTACCTGCGGGGGATAGTGAAAACCGGCGGAATGAAGGGGCTTTTAGCCCCGAAATGATCTGATGAAGAACGAAAGATGGCTATAGCCCTCTCTTTGTTAAGGCATTGGAGAACAAAAAAGTTCTGAAATCACGCTATGACTGACGAGTTAAAAGGCAAGTTCCCCGTTTGTCCGCGCGGGGTAGTTATTTTTTATAAAATCGGGTAACCTTTTGTATGAGGGCCCTATGGAACATAGACAATTACTCAACTTTTTAAGTATTTGCGAAAAGAAAAGTTTCTCAAAAGCCTCTGAAGAACGGTTTATTTCACAGCAGGGGCTGAGTAAATCCATCAAACAACTGGAAGAACAGCTCGGCGTCCCGCTGTTTTATCGTACCGCAAGGGGTATTGATTTGACTGAATTTGGGTACGCCCTTAAAGAGGCAGCCCATTCCTATCTAAACCACCATGATCAGATTATTGACGCGGTCAGGAAACTTAAGGAAAAAAATATATACCGCCTGGCTGTCGGCATGACCATAGGGTTTCACGCTAATTTCCCTCCGTGTTTTTTTAAAAACTTTATTTTGAACTATCCGGATATTTCTCTGGATATTATGACTTTTCCCAATGATACGTGCCAGGATTCTCTTTTAACGCACAAGATCCCGCTTGGTTTTTCCTGTACGCCGATTAACGCCGATATATTTGATTCTGTCTGTTGCAAACGGAGTAAACTTGCACTTCTCACCGGGAAGGAACACCGCTTTGCGCGGCGGCCTTGCATCCGCATTAAAGAACTCCGAAAAGAAAAAGTCGCCATCGTGAATACCCGCACGTACCCCTTCTCGACAATTGCGGATATATTCAGGAAATATGGAATTAAACCATCTATTTATTTGGATGGTTCGGAAAACAGTCTGCTCTATGAATTATGCAGTACCAACCGGATTGTCAGCTTCTGGCCAGGTCCTATCCGGCAATCTCCGGAACTGGTGAGTATCCCCATTGAGGATATAGATATTTATTTTGAATTTCATCTCATTGTGAATAAGACTACCTATGTCAGCGAAGCGGCAAATCAATTTATCGCCTATACCAAAGAGAATTTTGGCAATTAAAAATAAGGATTGATGGTTGATTGCTCCCAGGCTTTTCTAAAAAGGAGGTAGCCTTCTTCTATCAGGCAGCGCAGGAATTGTTTGTGGCGCTGATGCGGCTCAAAAAACGCTCATCGCCGTCCAGTTTAACGACGACGCCCCTTTTTCAATAATGATTTTATCATTTTTATTCTATTTATATTCAAATAATTTTAGCAAAATATTGCGTATAACTACGCCCTATCTCTCGCTCCGCCTCGCGGCGTCCTGACGGCGAAAAGGGCGGCGCTTTTATCCCGCCGCCTTTACCAACCGGCTTTCCGGAACCCCGATCCGCCTACTGGCGGCGCAGCATATACCGACCTGTTGAGGCTGTCGGAAAAGTAGACGAATCACAAAAACTGTGGCATACTGCGCCTATCATGCCGCGATACAAATACTTTGACCGGTCCCAGGGTTTGTTTCT
>JAITBO010000248.1 GCA_031283505.1 Treponema sp.
ATGGAATAATTTCTATATTGGTTAATGTGCGGGACGCCTTTACTTTGGGAGTGTACGTTGTACGTTTAACCGGGTTACATCCGGTTAATCACTCCGAACACGAAAGTAAGAGGTTTCCCGTGTCTGATTCCTTTACGCCCTCCGGTTATCCCGGCGGACAAAACATCCTTCCCGCCGATTTTTCCGGCGTCACCCAGAATGACCTGGCCATTATCAGCGCCAAGCATGACCGCAAGCAGTTTATCGCCGCCCTTGACGCCGGCACCCTCTCCTGCCTTCCCGGCAAGAACGGCCTTGCCGATACCCAGCCGGCCCGTAACGCGGTAAACGGGACCACCTACCGCGGCTCCAGCCAGCTGCTGCTCAAGATTTTCCAGAAGCAGAACGGTTTCCCCACGGCGGAATACTGCACCTTTGACCAGGTGGAAAAGGCCGCCAATTTCACGGGCCAGAGGACCCACCTCAAGAAAGGCTCTAAAGGCATTACCCTTAATTTCCAAATTAACGGCGAGCCAAAAAGCGTGAGGCTTTTCAACATCGCCCAGGTGAACAACCCCGAAGCGATCCGCGCCTACGCCGAACATCTTTCCCAAAACCGGGAGGCGTATCTCAAGGAGAAATACGGGGAACAGTACAAGCCCGCGGGAAAACCGGCGAAGGGGCCGGCTATCACCTGTTCTTCCTCCGACCCCGACGCCTATCTGGGGCAGTACCTGACCGCCGTATCCCTTGAGCGGCCCTTCAGGGTTTCCCCCCAACAGGCGGCGGAATTTACCCAAAAGACCAAGGACTTCATTTTTGAACGCAACACCGAGGGGCACATCAATCCCTTTAACCTGAACCGCCTGGGAAGCAAGGCTTCAAGCTACTGCAAGCAGATGATCCCGGAAGTCGTGAAACAGCAGCGGGAGGCGAACCGGCAAAAGCCCCCCGCGCAGGCCGTGGCGGAACCTTCCATCGGTTACTAACCTGCCGGGCCGCGGGTGTCTAACCGCGGCCCATATATACCATTAGAAGGAGCGCCCTATGAAGGCATCGATTGTCATGAAAGCCCTCAAACCCTATTCCCCTGCCTTATGGCTTGCCGAATTGCAGACGTTGCTTGAAACAAGCTGCCGGAAAGGGGCCATGCCCTATGCGCGCGAACTGCCCCTGCCGCATAACACCGATGTAGTCCGCAACATCCACTGCAACGACATCAACACCCAAAAGATAGAACTCAAGGCGGCTGCCATCGGCATTGAGCGGACCGCCTGGGTGTTCGGGGCGGACGCCGAATTTCTGGGCCTCCGGCTGCGGGAACCGGAAGCGGACGGCCCCTTCGATCCCGATCCCCTGCTCTGGTTTGCCCATATCGCAAGCCGCCCGCAGAATCCCCTTGAAGCCCAAACGGCGTATCTTATTGACCAGTTCACCGGAGCAAGCCTTAACCGCCTTGCCTCCTATGCCTATGAAGGTCTCCCGGAACATTACGAGGCGCGGGAGGATGAAGAAACCCGGAAACGGCGCCGCCTTATGGCCCAAAACATCCTCTTTGCCCTGCACAACTATGACAGCGGGCTTTCGGATACCGCATTACACCAGTCACGGCAGCAGGCGATGAAAGACAATACCAGTCCCGGAACAGCGGGTTTCCCCATCACGCAAAAATACTACGCCGCTTCTTCCGGGGGCTTAAATAAAACACAAAAACAATTATTCAACGCCATGCTTAACTACCGGAGCGTCCAAAACACCGGCAAGCGGAGCATAGACTGGAATAACGGCAAGCCTTCTGAACAGCTTTACGATACAATCCGGGAACTTATTTCCGACATACGAAAAACGGCACGGACACTGTTCAACGCCCAGATGGCGGCCCAGGTCGTATCTTCCCCGCTTCATGAAACCCCGCCGCGACTTCCCCCGGCAGCCATGCGGTTCTTTGCCCATGAAAAAGCCGGTTCGCCGGAACAAAAACAGGGGGGAATACAGTTATGATCTTTTCCGTTCAGAAACCGCAAACCGCTTTTTTATCATCCCGCGATCTTTTTGCGGCAGAGAAGAAGACGCTGCCGGGGGTAACGGTGTATGCCGATGAGGAAGCCGCCAAGAATCGTTCAATACCGCGAAAGGGAATGATCGCCGGGAGGCAATGGTACGCCGTGGAAATCCCCGCGTCGGATACTTTTCTCTACCGGCCAAAGCCCCTGGCGGAACAACCCTTTCCGACCCTCCACCGCCTCTTGTCCCAACGATCACTGTCCCTGCTTTTTGCCGATGAATTAACGGTTTTTACCTGGCAGTTATCCTGCTACCTCAAAGATAAAAAACCGCAGGAAACGGCGATCTTCTCCGGCGAGGAGACAGCGGCCTTCTACCATGAAAAACGAAACATCCTGCTTTCCCTTGCGTCAGGCGAAGCGCTTATCAACTTCATAGCAGAAAAAGCAACGCACAAAGAACCGGAGGTACTGCCGGCGTATTTCTCCGATCTCGGCATTTCAGGGATCATTGATGAAACAGCGGAAGACGCCGTGTTCCATATCTTCAATTCCCGCGCTTCCATCAAAATCCTGTCTATACACCGGGATGCCGCTATTCATCCCGCTCATTCCGCAGCAAGGAACATGCAATGAACAACCTCAATTCAATCTTGCTTGAGGGCGAACTGGCTGGAAAACCCGATTGCCAATCTGATAAGAAGGGCAATCCCGTTTGCCGGTTTACGCTTGCCTCCAGCCGTTTTTTTAAAACCGACAACGGCATGGAAAAAGAAACCTGCTGTCTCGACATCGAAACTACCGGGAAACTGGCTTTGCAGTGCAAGCAAAACGGGCGCGAAGGGAGGGGGGCGCGGGTCGTCGGACGCCTCAAACAAGAACACTCCCGGAACGCCGAAGGGCTGCCGGTGGCACGGATACTTGTTGTCGCTGAGTATGTCGAGTTCCGGCCAACATGGACGCAGGACCAAAAGCAAACCATGCCCGACCGTGAAGACTACGGCATGGAGCGCTGATCCAAAAGGCGGGAAAGGGATAAAGAGAAATGGCAGCTAACGCGGTACAACCAGAATTCGATTTTGGCGATTTCACCGAAGCGGCGCTTGTTGCCCCCGTTCCCAAACCGTTACCGGCAAAACCAGTCCCCAGAGCAGAACCATTCGTGTCATTCGACGGCCAAGAGCCGTTCAAGAACTACGGCGCGTGGGTAAACTATGGCCAGCGTCTTAACCCGACCGGAAGGAACCGGTTCAATAGCGAGGCTTTAGCCCTGCTGGATAAACCTTCCGGGTCCCTCACTGAGACCGAATGGAATATTATCCGTTCCTATTCCGGCTGGGGAGGCATACAGGCCGAAGGGGAACGGGGCGTCCTTTACGATTACTACACCTCCCCGCCCATTGCCCGCATGACCTGGCGGCTCTTGCATAAAACTTCCCCCATCCGCCAAAACGCCAAAATCCTTGAGCCTTCCTGCGGGACCGGCGTCTTTTTCCAGACCGCCCCC
>JAITBO010000285.1 GCA_031283505.1 Treponema sp.
CTCGGAACAGGGCGGCAATTTGGTTGTAACCGTCTTTTTCAGCCCTGGAAGCATAATAGGTATATTTATTTCGGGCCATTGATTCTCCGGCAAAAGCGGCTTGAAGATTCGCTTCCGTCCTGGAGCCTTTGAGTTCTTTCATTTGTTCCTCCATCTCTTGAATGTTTGCGGCGAATTTTGAAATCGGACACCGCACCTTTAGGATAACATGATTTATGACAAATTTGAAGAGTCCCGATTCTCAAAAGAATTGGAAGCGGGACATGGAGGGCAAATTACGGGGGCCAAAACCTTATGAGAGAGAGGTTCCCTCAGGTCATAAGGCGTCTCCTGATACACATAGTTGAGCCAGTTGAAGAAGAACAGATGGGCGTGAGCCCGCCAGCGGACCACCGGGGCCCTGGCGGGATCATCTCCGGGGTAATAGTTTTTAGGGACAGCGATAGGAAGTCCCCTGGCAAGGTCCCGACGGTATTCCCGGTCCAAGGTCAGGGGATCGTATTCCAGATGACCGGTCACGTAGATCTCCCGGCCTTCCCGGGCGGTGGCTATGAATATCCCCGACTCCTCCGTTTCGGACTCTATGATGAGGGCGGGCTCCGCAACAATGGCGTCCCGGTTGGACGCCGTGTGCCGGGACTGGGGCGCCAGAAACTCGTCGTCAAATCCCCTGAAGGAATCGGTTCCCGCCCTCAACCCTGCTGACCGGGAAACCTGGGCAAAACGAATCGGTCTATCCACCCTTGAAGTCAAGGAATACAATCGTCTTGGCTGTAAATTCGCCGAACGCTGTCCCATGACAAAGGATATATGCCGCGGTTCCGATCCTCCGGGTGTGGAAATTGATGATAGAACGGTTAAATGTTATCTTTACGGGGGGAAAAAAGGAAGTGTGTCATGAATAGAATTGTTATTAACGCAAAAGATGTAAATGTAAAAATCAGCCGCCACATCTACGGACATTTTTCAGAGCATCTGGGACGCTGTATTTACGGCGGTTACTGGGTAGGAAACGATCCGGAGCTGGCGGCCACCGTGCCAAACACCAGGGGCGTCAGAAATGATGTGGTGGCGGTCCTTAAAAAAATAGAAATTCCTAACCTTCGCTGGCCTGGCGGTTGTTTTGCCGACGAGTACCACTGGAAGGATAGCATAGGTCCGGCTCATGAACGGCCCAGGATGATTAATACCCATTGGGGTGGCGTCACCGAAGACAACAGTTTTGGTACCCATGAATTTCTTGATCTTTGTGGACAGCTTTCGGATCCTTCCGGTCCGCCCTGCGAGCCCTACATCTGCGGGAATGTAGGCAGCGGTACGGTACAAGAATTGTCCCAGTGGATTGAGTACTGCAATTTCGACGGAGTAAGTCCCATGGCGGATCTCCGGCGGGAAAATGGCCGCGTGGAACCCTGGAATGTCCGTTTTTGGGGGATAGGCAACGAAAGCTGGGGTTGCGGCGGCATGATGACGGCGGAATTCTACGCCGATAATTACCGCCGTTACGCTGTGTACGCCCGGAATTATGGCACCCAACCGCTCTATAGAATCGCCTGCGGGCCCAGCGGCGATGACTATAACTGGACCGGAGTCATAATGGAGAAAACCTGCGGCGGAGGGAAAAACCTGCTTGAAGGCCTGTCCCTCCATTATTATACCATTCCCGGTGAATGGGCGCATAAAGGGTCTGCAACGGAGTTTACTGAAAACGAGTGGCTGATTACTATGCAGAAAGCTTATCACATGGAAGAATTGGTGCGCAAGCATGGCGCCATTATGGATAAGTATGACCCCCGGCGGAAGGTGAAGCTTATTGTTGATGAATGGGGAACATGGTTCGATACGGAGCCGGGCGCTAATCCGGGTTTTCTCTATCAACAGAACAGCCTGCGGGACGCTCTGGTGGCGGGAATTCACTTTAACATCTTCAACAATTATGCCGAACGTGTGTACATGGCGAATATTGCCCAGACCATTAATGTATTGCAATCGGTAATAATTACTGAAGGAAAATGCATGGTTCTTACTCCGACCTACCATGTCTTTGATATGTACAAGGTGCATCATGACGCAGTAAAGCTGCCGGTTCATGTGGAAAGCGAAGACTGTACCCTGGGGGTTTTTTCCGTTCCCTCTATCAGCGCCAGCGCATCCGAAGATGCTGAAGGCCGGATCCATGTATCCCTTACAAACATCGATCCCGGGAGTGAAAAAGCAGTCAGCCTGGAGCTATGGGGCTTACAGGCGAAATCCGTAACCGGCCGTATTCTCACATCGGAAGCTATGGGGAATCATAATACCTTTGAACAGCCGAATAGGGTGACACTCAGATCCTTTACCGGCGCCGTGGTGTCCGGAAACCGGGCAGCCGTAACCCTGCCGCCTAAATCGGTGGTAACCCTGGAACTAATCCTAAGGGGCGAGGTATGCGGTTGGAAAACTCGGCGGAATGTTTCCGCTGTGGGGAACAGTTCCTCAGCCCGGAGGCGGCGGTGAAACTGGCCGCAGAACTGCCGGTGGCTGCGGCCTCGCGAGCGGAGACGGTGGAATACGAACGCCGTCTCGCCGTCTGCGGGACTTGTAAATATCTGCGGACCGGAATCCTCTGCGCGCCGTTGCGGGTGTTTCGTTCTGTTTAGGGCGCGGATCCTGGGAGCTTGCTGTCCGCATCCGGAAGGAGACCGGTGGGCAGGGAACGATTGCCGGCAGTAATACTGAAAACGTCATCTGATAAAACGTCATCTGACAAAATGTCATCTGAATCGTTGACAAGGGACGGACGGCGGCCCTATAATTTCGCCATGATCAATAAAAAAAAGGCTAAACAAGCCGCCACCGGAGGCCGGGAGTGGTCCGGTGATAAAGGCCAGCCGCAGACGGCGCCGGATGAAGTCCTTCCGGAAGACCGGGTTGTCCTGCCCCCTGTGTTGGGCGTCAGGCCCGGCGTATACCTCGCCGCCTTTTATTTCCTCATCATATTTGCCGTCTTCTTTTTTACACTGATCTACCCCGGCCTTTCCAAACCCGGAAGCGCGGCGGTTCTCCATTCCGAGCCCGAGGGCGCGGCGGTCAGGATTGACGGGATTTACCGGGGAACCACCCCCTGCGAGATTTTTGTTCCCAAAGGGAAGAGGGTTTTTGAATTTGTGCTTCCGGGGTTTGCTCCTGCGGTCGTGGAGTCCGAAATTCCCGGACGGGTCTTTGCCTCGGTTTTGGCGCCCCGGCGGGTTCTTATAACGGGAACCCTGGAAGCCGGCGATCCCCTGGAACCTCTTGTCCTTGGGGCGGCGGATTTCGCGGACTGGTCCCTGGCGGGGGAACCTACCGCCGCCTACCAGATACCTTTGAGCCTTTCCGAGGGGGCTTACCGGGCGGGACCCGCCGCCGCCGATCCCCCGGTCCGGGAAGCCATGGGGGGTGTTCTCGATGCGGCCCTCAGATTTGCGGTTACCAGGGCTGCCCTGCGGGACTTCCTGAGGGCGAAGTTCCTTCTTGACAACGGGGGCATCTCCCCTTCCCCGGTGTCGGCTCTGGCCTCCGCCAGGGAACTTATCTCCCGTCTGTCAGCGGCTCCTGAGTACGCCGCCGTTCTCGCCGCCAGCCTTCCCCCGGATGCGGCGGCAGCCGTGAAGGATTCGGCGTGGTACTCCGGGCCGTCCCTCCTCCCGGCAGAAGAAAAAACAGCCGTCATTTCCGGCGCCGGGAACCTCGAAATAGGGGGGATCGCTTTTAAAGAAATTGCCGGGGGCGGCTTCGTCACCGGAGGGACTTTTCCCCGCCGGGTCTCCGTAGAGGATTTCCGTATAGCCGCCGCAGCCGTATCCCCTTCTTCCTGGGAAGCTTTCCTGGCCGCCAATCCCCGCTGGAACTTTCAAAACGCCGCTGCCCTCAGGGAACAGGGCCTGGTCACGGAGGACTACCTTATGCCTTTTACCGGCGGACCGCCGGATGCGGGCGTTTCTTCCGTTTCATGGTACGCTGCGGAAGCCTACTGCGAATGGCTTACCACCCTCCTTCCGCCGGCTCTTTCGTCTTACGAGGTCCGGCTCCCCACGGAGACGGAATGGGAGTACGCCGCCGCCGGAGGCGCAATCCGCGATGCCGGGAAAAGCCTCTGGGAATGGTGCAAAGACTCTTACGCGCCCCTGGACTTCTTCTCCGTGCCGGAGGAAGCGGCGGCCCGGATGGGATCCCCGGAACGATCCCTTAGAGGCGGCTCCTGGATAAACCAGCCGGGTTCCGTAAACATAACGACCAGGGCTTCCCTGCCGCCTCAATTCTGTTCTCCCTTTGTATCTTTCAGACCCCTTATCTCCCTCAAACAAGGCGCCGAAAATGAGTGAAGAAGGCGGAGTCAAGATTATCGCCATAAACCGGAAGGCCCGGTTTGATTATGCGGTGGATGACAAGTACGAGTGCGGCATAGAGCTTCTGGGGACCGAGGTAAAGTCTTTCAGGGACGGTAAAATCTCCTTCCCCGACGCCTGGGCCGAAGTAACGGGAGGCGAAGTCTGGCTTATATCCCTCAGGATCGCGGAAAACCCTTTTTCTTCGGTCTTTAACCATGACCCGGACCGGAAAAAAAAACTCCTCCTCCACCGGGACGAAATTAAGCGCATCGCCCGGAAGGTGGAAGAAAAAGGGTATACCCTTATACCCCTCTCGTTTTATTTTAAGAACGGCAGGGTAAAGGTTGAATTAGGTCTCTGCAAAGGGAAAAAAGCCTACGACAAGCGGGCGGACATCCGGGAACGGGATGTAAAACGGGAACTGTCCCGGGAATTCCGCCATGGGTTGCACTGACGGCGGGTGTGTCCGGAAGTGAACATAGACAGGGCACCCAAAAGGGAATAAACTTTAGGTATGAAAAAAAGAGTTTCCTGCGTTTTGATTTTTTTTCTCGCTTCATTTCTGGCGGCGGACAATGAAAAACCTTTTGTCCTGGTTTCTCCATTGGTAATTGAAGGTTTAAGCGCCGATGAAGCCCGGATTATCGAAACTCTGATATACTCATATATCAATAACCTGGGAGAAACGCTTACTCCTGCGGATTCCATGAGGGGAATTGACGTTAACCCGGCGCCCCGGGACGGACAGACCCCGGACTATACCTTTTCGGGAAGCGTTACCCAGAATGAAGACAGCCTTATCCTGACCCTAGAGATAGGCGGAATCGGTACGGGAGAAAGGGCTTCGTTTACGTCGGTGTATAAAACCACCGGAGAGTTGGTACTTAATGTTCGTTCCATTGTGGAATCGGCCTTTGCAGGAAAAGCTCCGGCCACCGTTTCCGACTCCGCTGCAAGTGGAGCGGAAGGTAAGGTCTACCCGGTGGAGACGACAGGCGAACCCGTCACGGAAGGAAACATCATGGGTACCTGGCGGGGAGAACCGGGAATAGCCTTGATCCGCCTCCGGCGTGGCGGCCAGGGTATCGCCGTTTTTTCTTCCGGCGCCCAGATGAATCTGCTCTATACCATCGAAAACAACGTCCTTACCGTGGTACAGAATTCCTCCAACACGGAACGGTACTACTATAGGCAGGGACCTTCCCCGGTAACCCTCCCCTATCTGGTTGCAAAACGCCTCGCCGATGAGGCGGAACCCATGCGCTGGGAACTCTTGTTGTATGAGAACGGTACGGTTTTACGGGGAATCAAGACGGCAAGCAACATACGCTACGATCTGGAAAAAATATTGGAAATAACACACGGTACCATCCAGGAAGTCGAATGGACCCGGACGGGCCGTTAATCAGCGAATTTCGGCTCTGCGGGTACTTAGCAAATCAAAGGCAAGCATACACCCAAGGATGCTCAAACCACAGGTAAGGGAAATGAACCGTATATCCGGTTCGGCCAGGAATTCAGGTTTTACCGCGTTGACAATCCGGCCCGGATCATTATTCTGTTTCCGCCAGCCCGGAAGTCCTACAATACGGACAAAGTGTTCTCCGGATTTTCCGTACCCCAGCTCACGGGCATAGGCCGCAATAATATCTGAATCGTATATAAGGGCATCGGCATCCCCTTTCAGTTTTCTGTTGAGTTCCTGAAGGACTTCCATGTTCCGCTTTTGCTTGTCCCTTTCCCGCAGCAGTTGATTGTAAGCCGAAAAACCGGCTGCGCCGGAAAACAGAGAAAGGAATGAATAGACAACAATGGAAATCCAGATTGGGATAAGGTATTTTATAGCTTTCATTCTTTATGATTTACGGATGGTTTCGGGATATTCTTGAGTAAATAATCTCCATTGACAACAGGAAAACCTGTGAGCTAACATAAGTATGAGAACTAAATATGTGTAAAAGTCTTCAATTTAGCAAATAGATGCCGATAATAATTATGAGAATTAACCTGTAGCGGGAGCAGTTCATGATAAGCGAAAAAAAACCCTCAATATATTACGATCGCGGTACAATAGGATCGTCAGAGGAACTTGACGAATACGGAGTCTGGGTAAAAAGCGAACCCCAGGATCTTTCATCGGCAAATACGGATACCTGGCAGACTATGGAAGTGGAAGAGGATTTTTCCCCGGAACCGGACGACGATGTGCCAGCCGGCAGCCTGCTGGTCGGCGATTTACCGGATTTTGATGAAACCGAAACCAGCCCCTGGCTGACGGAAATTTCAACGGATATGACGGATCTGGCAGATTTCAATATAACTTCAGCGGATAGTTCCGATTCTATGGATGACTTTTCCTTTTTCGATGATGACCTTGCTTCTACAGCCGGAGATACGCCGGAAGAACCGGTGCCGGCGGATGAAGACACGAGCGCGTTAGAGGACGGCGGGCTTTCCGGTATTCCTATGGAGGACTTTCTCCTCGAACCGGAGATGGAAGAAGAAATTCCCGGCCCCGCTCAGAAAGTTTTGAAAGAAACAGAGGGATCCGGAGAGATTTCCACCCAGCTTCTGATGAAGATAGCCCAGGAACTCTCATCAATAAAAAGTGAACTGTCCAGCCTGAAAGATGAACTCCATCAGATAAAAAACACGGCGGTCAAGCCTGCGGAACAAAGCGGAAGTGGCGGTTTTTTTGATGAAGAGGAGGATGAAAAAATCGCCCTCACCGGGGATGAACTTGACAACATCCTCAATACGGCGAATTTTACAGAGGAAACCGGGACGGATGTCCAGGAAGATGCCTTCGATGCCGTACCTTTAAGCATTCCTGAAATGGAAACGGAAACCGAAGACCCGGAGTGGGCCGGTTCCCTCTCTGATTTTTCAGAAGAGCCTTCCGAAACCGGCGCGGACCTCTCTGCCCTTCCTTCCGAAAGCCGAGAAGTCCCTCCCGAGTTGAAACAGCTTAGAGAAGAAGGGGTGGAACCCATGACTCCGGCGCCGGAAGACACCAGCTTCCTGGAGAACGACCCGGTGATTTCGGATTTATCATCGAATTTATCCGATGATTCTTCATTTAGTTCTTCTTTTGATTTTGACGGTGCGGTTATTGACGAGCCGGATTTAAGCGGCGAATTGAAAGAAAACCCCATTGAGGAACCATCTCTGGAAAACCTTTCTTTGGAACTGGATATGGAAGTTCCGTCCGGGGAAGACGAAACTGTGGACTTGCTGTCCGGCGACGATGGGGATAAGGGCGGCGATATTGAAGAAATCGAATTAAACTTGGACGATTCCGACAGTTCAAGCGGACTTACTGCCGGGGAATTATCCGATGATTTTTCCCTGGATGGCGATCTTTTGGACGCCGCCGACATTTCCCTTGACGACCTCATATCCTCGGGGGATGAAACGCCGGAGGCTGGGGAGGATACTTTGGACGGCGACGCCTACGATCAGGTTATTCCCGAAGGCTTCCTCATAGAATCCGAAGACGGCCCGGCGGCGGAAGAAAATCTCGAACCCGAGGCACTTCTGGAAAACGCCGATTATCCTTTCGCCTTTGACGCTATCATGGAAACCGAAGATGCTTTGGATGAAAATTCCATCAGCCCGGAGTTGGTTATCGGAGAAATCGAAGCCGAAGAGATTCCAGCGGAGGAAGAAAGCAGTCCCCTGGAGGTAGAGTTTGAAGAAGAAATCGCGGAAGGAGAAACCATAGGGATTTCACTGTCGTCCGATGTAGAAGAGAAAATATCCGAAGAACTTTCCTCCGCCGTGAATGAAGCGGTGGACGTATCGGCTATTCCCTCAGGTTTTAAAAACGAACTGAGGAGCGTGCTTTCCTACATGGATCAGCTTCTGGAATCTCTGCCGGAAGAAAAAATCGAGGAATTTGCCAAATCCGAACATTTTAACACCTATAAAAAACTGTTTGAGGAGTTGGGTTTAGCATAATGGGGCTTCTGAGCAAGGCCATTACCGCCCATCCTCCGGTTGCTTCCGCTCAGGCTTCCGCTGTGACATATCCCAAGCAGCCTGCCGGGGAGAAGGCGGTTTTGAACGCGCTGTGGAACTATTGGCGTCAGAATCCATCCTTCCAGGGCATAGTCCTAGAACTGCCTAAAAGTCCGGGAAAAGCGGAGTTTGAAGCCTTCTTCACTGCGGCAGCTTCCCTGGCCGCTTCTATCGGACGGACCATTCCTTTGCCTTCCAAAAACATCCTCATCCTGTTTTCCAAAGTCCGGGACCGGGAACTCTTGACCCACCGGCTGGTCAAGTCCTTGCGGACCAGGGCTCTCGCGGGTTTTGAAGCCAAATCCCCCGGAGAGGCTTTCTCCATGATACAGTTCTGCCTGTAACATGATCGAACGGCTCGCCGCGGCGGGAACCGGCCTTCCCACCGTCCTTGTGGGAGAGAAATTCCTCCATTCCCGGTATGATCCCGCCGCCGAAGCGGAGAAGTACATCAGAACCCTTAATCTTAGCGAAAAAATACGGTTCTTTGTCCTTATTGAGCCGGGGTTGGGCTATACCATCCCGGCGCTGAGACGGCTTTTCCCCCAGGCAAAGCTCATCGCCCTCCATATTTCGAATTTTTTCACCCATTTCCCCGGTGAAGCGGCAAAAGGCATCGCCGTCTGGTCCCCCGGATCGGGGCTTTCTCCAGGTGAATTCCTGGAAAGGGAGATTCCCGACACCGCAGACTTTAAGTTCGGGATCGATGCCCTAAAAATCGTGGAATGGCGGCCTGCTTTGGCGGCCTACGGGGAACCTTACAAAAAACTTTTGGAAGAGACGGCGGCTTTTCTGCGCCGTATGGATGCCAATGCCCGGACCATTAGGGGTTTTGGCCGCCGCTGGTTTAGGAATTTCTTCAGAAACCTGGGTATCCTGCGGATGTTTTTCCGCGTCATCCCCGGTTCGTGTCCCTGGATTGTCACCGGCGCAGGGCCCGGCCTGGAAGAAGTCCTCCCGGTCATAGCGGCCATGCGGCGGAAAGGGGCGGTGGTCCTGGCGGCGGCCTCCTCTGTCCCTGCCCTTGCGGCGGAGGGTATATCGCCGGACCTGGTGATCAGCGCCGACGGCGGCGGCTGGGCACGGTTCCACCTCTGGGAAACGATACGCTGCACCGCAGGCCGTCCCCTCTTTCTTGCGGTCTCCCTTACCGCCGCCCTCCCCTGCCAGTGTGGCGATTTCCCCATCCTCCCCCTGAGCGATGGGAGCCTCTGGCAGGAGGCTGTATTGCAACAACTGGAGATTCCCCGTCTGGCCTTTCCCCAGCGGGGGACCGTCACCGCCTCGGCCCTGGATCTGGCCTTCCGCTGTACAAAAGGCCGCGTCTTCCTCGCCGGAATGGACCTTGCCAACGAGGATGTCAAAACCCACGCCCGGCCCTACGCGCTGGACCGTTTCCGGGAAGAAGGGGCGACCCGCCTTGATCCCCGGTACTCCCAAGCCTTTGTCCGGGCCGGGCAAATATCCGCTTCCGGAAGCCACCGGGTTTACGCCGAATGGTTCGGCGGACAGATTGCGGCGTACCACGGACGCATCTGTTCCCTGGGAAAAAACAACCCCGTTTTTGACGCCCTCCCGCCGGGAGAAAAAAACTACACCGCAGCGCATCGAGGGACGCGCCCCCGTATGGAGACCGGCGTCCTCCCTAGACCTGCCGATCCGGAAGAAGCGGTCCGGGTCCTGATCAACCTGTTGAACACAGACGGCCCTTCCCAGGCGCTCCTCCGGGAACTAGGGCCTCTTCTTCTCCCCGGCGGAGGGGAGATTGCGGCAGAAAGGCTTGCCAAAGAAATCGAAGCGTTGACAGCCCGGCAGAGGAAAGGAACTACGGATGAATAAACAGTATTTTTTCGAGCGAAACCTGCTTGCCCTGTCCCAGAAGGACCCGGCTCTGTGTTCCCGGCTGTCGGGGGCGGAGACGACCAAAGGGCACTACCGTTTCCTTGACGCCCGTTCCGGCGATCTTGTGCCCGCCCTGACAGACCCATCCGGCGCGGCCCGCCCCCTCCATTCCCTGATGGACCCCCGCCGTGAGGGGGAAAGGCTCATAGCCGCAGCTTTATGCGTTCCTGACGCATCCCCCCAAAGTACGGACGGCAAAAGGGCGCGCTCCGCCGAGGGGTATCTGGTCCTCCTGGGTCTGGGCGGGGGCTACTATGCTCAAGCCGCCCTGGAAAGACAGGACATCCACCGCCTTCTGGTAGTGGATTACGACATACACGGAATCGCGGAATTGCTCGCTTCCAAAGAGTACATCAACATCTTTCAGGACTCCCGGTTTCACCTCCTTGTGGACCCGGACCCCGAAATTCTGGAAGCCTTCATCCTGGAGACCTACCAGCCCGCGCTCTACGGGGGCGTCAGGGCCATCCCCCTGCGGACCAGAACGGAGCTTGATTCCCTCAACTTTGGCCGGGCCGGGGAAGCGGTAAAAAACGCCATAGACAGGCTTGCGGGGGACTATTCGGTACAGGCGTATTTCGGGACCCGGTGGTTTTCCAACATCATCAGAAACCTTTTCCGGGCGGAAAAGCCGGAGCGCCCGCTGCCCCCGGTGCGCCGGGCGGCTATCTGCGCCGCAGGACCTTCCCTGGATATACAGATTTCCCGCCTTGAGGAAAGCCGGGAGTCCCGGTTCGTCATCGCCGTGGACACCGCCCTCCCCGCGCTTCTGTACCGGGGCATTAAACCCGATGCGGTGGTCTCGATTGACTGCCAACACATCAGTTGCTGTCATTTTATGGCGGGCCTTCCCCGGGACATTCCCCTATTTTTGGACCTGGCAAGCCCTCCCCTTCTGGCCTCCCTGACGGGGAATCCCCGGTTTTTTTCAGGCGGCCACCCCCTAACCCGGTATATTTCCCGGTACTGGCGGTTTTTTCCGGGCATAGACACTTCGGGGGTCAACGTGACCTACGCGGCCTTGTCCCTGGCGGAATACCTGGGGGCGGAAGAAATAGACCTCTACGGGGCCGACTTCTCCTACCCTCTGGGGAGGACCTACGCTCGGGGAACCTACATTCACCCCTATTTTGAAGTACGCCAGACCCGGCTTAACCCCCAGGAGGCTCAGGCTTCCGCCTTCCTCTACCGGACCTCCCTGACCAAAAAAGAAGGAGACAACGGCTCAAAATCCGGCGGCTCGTGGTATTATGTAACGCCCCTGCTGCAAAGCTACCGCGAAAACCTTGAGGTAAAGGCCCGATCCGTAAACGCCGTCCTCACCGCCATCCCCGGCCTGGGAGCGCCTGTCAGCTTTCCAAAAAGACCGCCGAAGCGCCGGGAACACTTGCGCCTTTTTGCAACCGGCCTTGCCGCCGGCAAGACCACCCTAAAGGCCGGGGAATTTCTGGAAAACTACCGGGCAGGAATCGCCGCCCTGCCCCGGCCCGGCCAAAACATAACGGCTTTTCTCCGGGAACTCACGGAACAGGAAAGCCTCATCCTGACCACCCTGCTCCCGGCCTGCGCCGCCATGCAGCGCCGCCACAGCGAATTGACCGCCCCCCAAACGCTGGAAGCCGTAAGGGAGTATTCCCTCAAAGAACTGAACGCCGTCCTGAACAGCGGGTTATGACCTGATTTATATTTTGGGCGCATCGCCGTTGCGCGGCGACCGGGCTATCCGCTCTTATACGTTTTGACAGGCCCTGCCTGTCAAAACGTATACCGCTTCTATCCCTTGAGCGTTCCCCCTGGGAGCTTTTTTCCCCGCTATGACCGGGGTCAGACCCCCTTATAATACCGCATAAACACGCATTAAACCGCCGTATACCGTATTCTATGCCATAAAACAGCATAGAAACGATTCATGTTACCCAGGAAGAATAATATAAACCACTAACCACACGAACTTTTGAGGTTAATCCATAGTTTATTCGTGAAGTTGCGGACCACCGGTCCAATGAGGTTCGTGGTTAAATTTCTGCAATAGTCAGCCCGCCGGACGCGGCGAATCAGGGCGTGACATGGAAAACCGATAATATAAACATCGCAACGGTAAGCTCCAGCGGCAGGGTTACCGGCATATCTGTGGGAACTGTAACAACCGACGATGACGGTTATACCGCTGAGTGTACATACAGTAACTGTTACGGTGAATGGCGGCGGTGACACCCCGGGGCCCTCGCTAACCACCGTTGACGCCGTTTCCGCCTATCTTTCCGCCGCCGCAGACGAAAATTCCGCCCAAAATCCCGTTACGGTAACGGCAGCCCTTGACCCCCTGACCGATTTGACCGGTCTCTTATCCGCCATAGATCAAGCGAGCAAATATGTTACCCTGGACCTTTCGGAATGTACAAGCAACGAGGAGTTTGATGTCTACGCCCTGGGGAGTCCCTGGATCGTGTCACTTACCCTGCCCGCGACGGCCATATACATACACGAGAAAGACGATACTTTGAAGAATTTCGTCCTTAAAAACATCAGGGGCGATGCTATAGTAACTATCGGCAATTCTGCCTTCTCCCGGTATGCGGTCCTGGAAACAGCGGACTTCCCTCTGGTGACAACTATCGGCTATAGGGCCTTCTACTACTGTTACTCCCTGGAAACGGTGGACTTCCCTCTGGCGACAACTATCGGTAGTGAGGTCTTCTGGGGTACGGGTCTCACCCTGCCCCAGAACGCGCCGGCGGTATCGGGTTCCAGTTTTACGGGCGGGTACTTTAAGACCGTTATCATCGGCACACCTTCAGAGGACTGGGTATGATACTGTGCGGGAGGCTAATTTCAAAAAGGCCTTTGGCGCCACATCACTCTGTTATATGAGGCTGTTCCAAAACTTCAGTTTTTGGAACAGCTTCCTTGGATTTACTGGAAAAACCGGGTTTCCCGCTCTTGGCGGGCGGTCCGGGTGGCGTCGGCTGCCAAATAAGCTGCGGGGCACGGCTATACTGCTTTGCTTTAAAAAAGGCATAAAAAAGCACCGGTCACCTTTTTTAATGCCGCTCGGCAAGGATGCGCCCAAATCTAAATACCGGAGCTTACCGGGGGCCCCCGCCGGGATACCAGGCCATAGCCGCGTAACCTACAAAGGAGCCGGGAATATCGTCTTCCCCGGAAGAAATGTCTTCCCCGGAGGAACCGCCTCCCAAGGCCGAACGGCCGGCTGCGGCGCCGTCAAAGGAAGTTTCCGGGGTATCAACGCTGGTTCCGTAGGAGAGGAGCGCCGCCCCGGAGGCGGCCAGGGACTGGGCATACCCCATGCAGGCGAGGACTGCCCCGGCGGAACAGGAGGACCGGTCCATCGTGGCCCGGCGGAGAGTCTCGCCCCCGTCACCGGACATCACCGCCTGTATAAAGGCGGCGTCGTTCTCGTTTTTCATCCATTCCAGGGCTTTCCGCCCCGTACCCTGGGGGGCAAAATCGTAATTGAGCCCGTAGTGGGTCAAATCGGTGGAGCCTATCAGTACAAATTGCCGTTTCAGGGAGGAGCCGATTGCCGCGATGGTTTTTCCCACATCGTAAGATTGAATTTCCGCTCCAAGGCGCAGCCAAATCAAACGGGATCGGGGGAAAAAAAACTTTACCATGGGCAACATAACTTCTACGGTATTGTCGTAATACCGGTCCGGCTTGCCGCCTAATTCTTTCCAGAGCAAATCCCTGAATTCCCTGTCTATTTCCAACTCCCCCAGGGGAGTAAAGGCGCCGTCTTCTTCGGCAAAGAGGGGCGGCGTCCCGGCGGGGAGGTGCCCACCTATGACGATCACCGTATCAGCGCCGGGCTTCATGACGTTCAAGGCCCCGGCGGCGATGCGGCCCGAATAGTACCAGCCCGCATGAGGGGCAATAACGGCGATGGCATCCGGAGAATGTCGTTTCAGGGAACATTGTTCCAAAAACTGCCGCACTTTTTCAGCAGATTGAGGATACCAGCCCGGGGGAAGAATCCGTTTTCTTAAATTCATGGTAACCCCTTTTGTTTATCCTAGCATGAACTTCAAAAAAAGTATATAATTTTTTTATGAGGAAATCGAAGACATCTATTCCGGCCCTAATAATCGCTTTTCTTTGTATCGCCGTTTATGCTGTGGCTCTTGTCGTGGGCGCGTACCGTTTCTACGTCAATGCAGCGGGCCGCCGGGCAATCGCGGAACGGGAATTCTACGATCTGGCGGATCTTGCTTCCGCCGCAGGCGTTTTGGGCTTTATGGATGCTCCGTTCCAGGAAGCGATTCAGGACGGTCTGGAAAAGTCCGGAACCCTTGAAGGGGTCATCATTTCCGGCCCTTCGGGAGAATACGCTTTTGAGCGTGAACGAGGAGCGATCATACGCTGGGAAGGGGATTCTCCCCGGTTCGCAAACCGTTTCGGCGTTTCTTCCACATCCGCCGTCCCCCTGCGCGTCAACGGGCTCAGAAACGTGAACATCAGCGCCGGTTTCAATTCGATAGATTACGATTACACCATTACTATCCTGAAACATTCTCTCATTGTGATCCTGGCGGCTCTGGCGGCGGCTTTCCTCACCTTCCTCGTGGAATCCGCCCTGGCCAGGGATCAGATCCCGGTGGACGGAAGGCGCGAAAACAGGCGGCGGCGGGAGTATGACGAAGAAGAAGTCCGGCGCGGGTTTGATGAAGATGAACCCGCCGGGCGCAGGGCCGGAAACCCGGAAAATCAGGCCGGCTCCCACGAAGCTCCGGCTTCTTCCGGTTTTTCAGACGATACGGAGGCTTCCGCCGGGGACTTCTATATTTCGGAAGAGGATTTTTCTTCCGGCGCGTTTTCGCAGGAAGACGCCGCCTCTAAAGAAGACGAGGCTCCCGCCGGTGAGAAAAGCGGCGACCTTCCCCCTCAGGGACTCTACGCTCCCAGCGGCATAGGCTGGGAGGCTTATACGAAGGACCGGCTTGAGTCGGAACTGCATCGTTGCGCTTCCTTTGAGCAGGATCTAACGTTGATGATCGTCGCTTTTTCCGGAAAAGACAGATTGACCGGGGAACAATACAAACAACTTACCGGCATGGCGGTAAGCTTCTTCAACCTTCGGGATCTTATCTTTGAGATGGGGGACCGGGGAATTACCGTCATCCTTCCCAATACGGATGTGGAACAAGGGTTTGCCAGGGCCGAGGATTTTCACAACTACCTTATACCGGCCTTTACGGGTATTCCGGATTTCCGCATAGGGCTGAGTTCCCGATCCGGCAGGCTGGTGGACGCCGGCAGGCTGTATTTTGAAGCCGAAGAAGCCCTGAACAAAGCCCTGCGCGACCCGGTATCCCCGGTCATCGCTTTTAAGAGCGACCCCGAAAAATACCGGGCTTTCCTCCGTTCCCGGGGGAAATGACCTAAGGGACAGTTTTAAGGTTCCGTTTTCTTAAAGTAACCGGCGTCCCGAAAGAGGCGGGTCACCGTCCATTCGGCAAGGGTATAAACGTATTGAGAACCTGACACTACAGCGGTGCGTTTCCCCTCCCCTTCCCCGGCGGAATAGACGGGCCCCAGCTTGATGGTCCGGGTGGTGCCGTCTCCCAGTTCAAGGTGTATTCTTCCCTCATTGAACACCGGGTCATCGGATTTAAAGGCGGTAACAAAGCCATCTCCCTCCGCATCGAGGATGGCCCTGATATAGGGGTCTATCCGGGAACTGTCAAGGGCGCCCGCGTCTACCCCTTCCACAGTCCAGCCTGATCCGCTCCTGGTTATGACCAGAGGGGAGGCCGGCTCCTCACCGGCTTCCCCGGCGGAAGGCGGCGATACTGTGGTAACCCGCTGCACCATATCCAAAGACAGAGCGCCGTCGGTCCCTTCCTGGGGAAAGAGTCTGAGATTGTACCAGGCGGAAGGGGAAGGCGAAAGGTAGACGGTGAATTGGTCTTCCCCGGAGCGGACTTCATTTTGGCCGCTTTTCCTGAGGTACACTTCCCTCCCCGTGGCATCGCCGCTGCCCACCAGAAGATCCAGCAGAGGAGCCGCTCCCGCCCCACCCCGGACCACGATACGGGAGGCATTCTCACCGACCCCCAGACGTTCGTGAGAGGAAACGGCGCTGCCCCGCAGGGGATACGCGCCGCGGCTGGTAAGAAGGCGCAGCAAGTCCGCGACCCTCCCCTGTTTGACGGGGTATTCCCCGCCCTGAGTTTCCGCATACCAGAGAGCGTTCCGCCTGACCAGCGCAAGGGTCTCGCCTCCCCCGGAAATTTCAATTCTGTCGGCCTGATCCGCCCATTTCGGCTCCAGCCAGGTATAAGCGGCGTTCCGGGAATTCAGCCGTTCCGGAGTCAGAACGAGGGTCCCGGCGTAGATTAAAGCCAAAACCGCCACCAGTATCAATAAAGTCAAAACCTTCTTGTTGTATGTCATCATTTGCCCTCTCCATTGTTTACCGGCAGATCTTCTTTGACGGCCCGGCGCCGCCTTAGGGCTATGAGGAGCCCCGCAAGGATCACCGCCAGGGGGACGATGATTACGTTAAGCGCCCTGGCAAAGGCCATGGCAGCGACGCGCTTTTCGGGATCGGATATCTTTTCGAGCCGGCCGGTCAGGATGCCCCGGTTCCTGATGCCTATGATGTCGTCATCGTTGCAAAGCCAGTCCGCCGCCTTAATAAGGAAATTCAGGTCAAGCTGGTGGTTCCGGGTGAACATGAGGGAGGCAATATCCGTATCTCCTATGACCACGATACGGGCATCCCCGGCCGTCCCTACAGGACCCGGCAGTTCTTCGCTGCTCCCTTCCCGGACCGGCTTGTCTTTATCCGCGAACCAGGAGGGGAATTTCCCCGCAAGGGCCGCAGCCAGGACTTTCGTTCCCCTGGTTTCCTCCATTTCCAGGGCAAAAGCGGCGCTCATATCGGGGCTAACCTGAAAGTTACGAGTCTGGAGCCAGGCTTCGGGAGTGGTAGTAAAGAGGATGGTCCCTTCAACTCCCGGCGGAGGATTGAGTTCCACCGGGCTGGACCAGAACAGGTCAACTCCGGCAAAGGAGGCGCTTATGGGGTGTTCGCCGTTGCCATTTTGTCCCGGAACCGAGATCCAGTGGGGGTAACGTATCATACGGTATTCCACGAAACCACCCCGTCCACTGGTCTGATAGGACAAGGTTTGGGCCGTGCGATCCAGGACCAGGGCCGGTTTGACCTGGGCGCCGTAAGAAGCGATCATGGACAAAAGCCCCTGATCGTTCAATTCTCTGACAACGATATTGCCCGTCTGAATGTCAACAAACACTCCTTCCAGGGCGAAAAGCGCCTTGCCGCCCCCCTGAACATACCGGTCTATGCGGTACAGGGCCCAATCGTCCAGGTCCTCCACGCCGCCGAGAACGAACAGGGCCGGCAGGGTGTCGGCGATTTCTTCCCCCGCGCCTATGGTCCGCACCCGGAATCCCGCCTGGGCAAGGCCCTGGTCGAGATACCCGTAATTGGTTGACCACTGTTTTCCCGCGTCCCCGACAATGACCCCCACTTCCCGGTCCGCGCCCCGCACCAGGGAGCGGATGCGGCTGGTCAAATCGTATTCCAGGGTTTCCAGGGAAAACACCACGGAAAGCACCTCGGTCCTGTCCAGGTACTCGATGAGAATGCCCGTATAAACCGTGGCGAACTGGGCTTCGTCCCGCTCGACGATCTCGATCTGCTGACCCTGTATACCCAGGCGTTCCACTTCCTCCACCAGGTTGGCCTTGATCGGGTCCTTCACGGTAAGGCGTATACGTCCCCGGGAATAGGCGGCGTACTCCCTGAGCAGGTCGGTAATCTCTCCGGGAATGGGGACCACCGAAGCCAGCCGGTCCGACACGTAGTAGGTTATCCGCACCTGGTCGGGAATTTCGTTGTAAAGGTTCCGGGAGACCCGGGAAATGGTATGGGCCTTGTTTTTCGTCAGGTCCAGGCGGACCCAGAGCCGCTGGCTGACAAGAAGGGCCAGGACCAGGGCCGCAATGGAAAGAATAGTTAAAACACGAGTCTGCTTCTTCGTCATCTCCTACCTCCACTTTCTGAACAGGAGAACTCTGGTGTTGAGGTACAAAAACAACGCCGTAGTCAGTATGAAATACGCCAAATCCCTGGTGTCTATGAGGCCCTTGGAAAAGCTTTCAAAGTGAAATGCCAGGGAAACCGCGTTGATGGCTTCCGCCAGAAGAGGGGGCAGGTTCAGTCCCAGGGTAAACTGATTCATCAGCATCACCAAAAGCAGCACCACCGCGCTTCCCAGAAAGGCGCCGGCCTGATTTTTGGACAGCGCCGAAAGGAGGTGGCCCAGGGCGGCTGCGGAAGCTCCCAGGAGGAAGGCCCCCAGGTACTCGGAGGCGATGACCCCGCCGTCAAAATCCCCCAAGGGGAGGAGGCTCAACGGGACCGGAAGGGTCAAAACCAGAAGGACGGCGATCATAGCCAGGGAAGAAAGGAATTTCCCCAGGGTCAGGTCCCATTCGGAAAAGGGCATGGTAAGAAGTATCTCCGCGCTGCCGAGTTTCCGTTCCTCCGCCCAGCTTTTCATGGTGATCACCGGGATGACCAGGACAAAGGCCAGGGGAAAGGCCGCAAAAAAGGGCCTCAAGGTCGCCATGTTCCGGACAAAAAACTGCTGAAAGTAAAAGAGCCAGATTGAAGTAAAAAGAAGGAAAAAAACCGCTATCCCGTAGAACACCGGGGAATTTACCTGGGAGTAAAGTTCTTTCCTGGTCAGAGCCAGGGCTTTCTGAGGCAGAATACTCATGATTGACCCCCCGCTTCGTTACCGGTCAGCTGCTTACCGTTTCGTTCCTCTCCGGTCAGCTGCTTACCGTTTCGTTCCTCTCAGGTCAGCTGCTTACCGTTTCGTTCCTCTCCGGTAAGCTTCACGAAGATATCTTCCAGGCTGAGTTTTTTGCGGTTCATCAGGAGGATTTTGAGACCCTCGGAAACCGCCCAGTCGAAGATCCCTTCGCCGGGGTTCTCTACGCCGGCGCCGGAATTCCCCAGAAAGAAACCGGCCTTAACGATCCCGTCTTCCCGCTCCTCGGTTTCAAGGCCGGATAATTCCCGTCCCGGCAGATTGAGCCGGGAAAGGCGTTCCTCCACACCGGCTTTACCGCTCCCCTTGAGGACCAGTTCCCAGGTATCCCCGCCTTTGAGGGTCCCGGCTATCTCCTCGGGTTTTCCCTGGGCGGCGATGCGGCCTTCGTTGATGATGAGCACCTGGGAACAGACCGCTTCGACTTCCTGGAGGATGTGGGTGGAGAGGATCACCGTCTTCCGTTCACCCAGGCTTTTGATGAGGAAGCGGATTTCGATGATCTGGTTGGGGTCAAGGCCGGTGGTAGGCTCGTCAAGGATAAGGATGGGCGGATCGTGGATGATGGCCTGGGCAAGCCCCACCCGCTGTTTGTAGCCTTTGGACAGATTTTCGATCCGTTTGGCCCGCACCTGCTCAAGGCCGCAGGCCGATACTGCGGCGTCTATGGCCCGCTTCCGCTCGTTGACGGGAATGAGCCGCCCTTCGGCGATAAAACTGAGGTATTCCCGCACCGTGAGGTCCCCGTAGAGGGGCACGCTTTCCGGAAGGTAACCGATCCGCTTCTTCACCTCCACCGGTTCATCCTGGACCGAAACGCCGTCTATCAGCGCCGTCCCCGAAGAAGGGAAATGATAACCGGTCAGTATCTTCATGACGGTGGTCTTGCCGGCCCCGTTGGGCCCCAGGAAGCCCAGAACCTGGTCTTTTCCCACGGAGAATGAGACATCCTTTACCGCCTCAACCGATCCGTAACGTTTGGTAAGATCGTGTACTTCTATCATCAATACAACTCCCTGAATTTATATACTAAACAAATAATATTTTAAAAAGTCAATTCCACTCTGATAATTTCAATCTAATATTTTTACAATGTCAATAAGCTAAGAAGGGGGAGCGCGCCGGTTTCCGAAAGCCGGGGGTATGACGCCCTATTACGGCATTCAACAGGCGGAAGGGTTACCGGGACTACCTGCTGTACCCCCGACAGTATCTGGGCCTTGAGCGCCCGGCGGCAGCCCTCTGTGCGCCCTGCCCAACTGTATCCTGCTTCCCCATGCGGGAGCCGCGACGGTTGAGGCGGCCCATAACATGGGCATGATGGCGGTGGAAAATTTACTTGGG
>JAITBO010000294.1 GCA_031283505.1 Treponema sp.
CGCTCGAAGGGGCCTAGGATAAAGTGGCGTATGGCAACCAACGGTTCCGTGCTGATAAGGGAAATAATAATCAGGGAAATCAGGTAGGCTAAAAGCACCGCCGCCATAACCCGGAAAACTTCGAAAAACGATAGAATCCGTTCGGTTTTTTTCATAATAACCCCCGTATCTCCTCGGCCGTCATTTCTTTGATTCCCAGCATATATTCCCCCAGAGTTTCTTCGCTGATACGCTTAGCCTTGGGGAACACCGCCACAATCCGTCCCCCCCGCATCACCAGGAGGCGGTCGCTTACCTCAAGTATTTCGTTAAGGTCCGCGGAAATAAGCAGAACCGCCATGTTATCTTCCCGGCACTTCCTGACCATGGTTTTACGGATCATCTCCGAGGTGCCCACATCAATACCCCGGGTGGGCTGGTTAGCCAGAAGCACATTACTTTTACTGGTAAATTCCCGGGCAACCACCACTTTTTGCATATTGCCCCCGGACAGCATCCGTACCTGCTGGTCCCGGTTATCACAGGCAATTTCGAACAGCTTGATGTATTTATCCGCTACCTGGTTAATTTTTTTCCGGTTCATAAAGAGGCCCCGCTTAAATTCCGTATCCCGGTACCGGTCGGCGATAATGTTCTCTTTTATCGAAAGGTTCGCCACGCAGCCGTAGAGCATGCGGTCTTCGGGAATATGGGCCAATCCCAGGGTACGGATACCGTAAATGGATTTACCGGTTATTTCGGTCCCGTTTATGGCTATACTTCCCCCGGTATAACGGGCCATACCGGAAAGCATCTCGGATATTTCCTTCTGCCCGTTTCCTTCAACCCCGGCGATACCGGTTATTTCGCCTTCATACAAATTAAGGCTGAAATCCTTGATTATGGGATTCCCCAAAGGATCAACCTGTAAAAGATCGCGGATTTCTACCACCGCCTTGCCCCTTTTGGGGTCCGTTTTTTCTATTTCAAGAATTACATCCCGCCCTACCATGAGCTGGGAAATTTTCTTCTCATCCAGATCCTCTATGTTGAATGTACCCTGACAGTAACCGTGACGGAGTATGGTCACCCGGGAACAGAGGTGCATTATTTCTTCCAGTTTATGGGAGATAAAAATGATGGCATGGCCGTTGTTTCGCAGCAGGATCAGTTGTTCAAAGAGTTCTTCGGTCTCCTGGGGAGTTAAAACAGCGGTAGGCTCGTCTAGGATAAGCACCTTAGCGCCTTTTATCAGTGCTTTGATAATTTCCACTTTCTGCATAAGCCCCACGGAAAGATCCTTTACCTTCATCCGCGCGTCGACATTAAATTTGTAGGTATCCGCCACTTCCTGGGTTATTCCCACGGCCTTTTCAAAATCAAACAACCCGTTCTTTAAAGGTTCGATACCCAGTACCACATTTTCCGCCACCGAAAGGGAGGGGAGCAGCATAAAGTGCTGGTGAACCATGCCGATACCCTTGGCTATCGCGTCCAGGGGGTTCTGTATGTTTACTTCTTCCCCCCGGATATAAATAGAACCGCCCTGACGGTCTTCCATGCCGAAGAGCACCCGCATAAGGGTTGTTTTACCGGCGCCGTTTTCGCCCACCAGCGCGTGTATCTCGCTTTCGTTTACCGCAAAGGAGATATCCTTATTCGCAATAAAGCCGTTGGAGTATATTTTGGTAATACCTTCCATACGGAACATTTCTTCAGCCATAAACACCCGCCCAGAAAAAAGGGACCGCTTACAGTTTTAATGCAACAGCCCCTTTTATATTACTATTAGTACCGAAATGCCGCCTCAGGGCTTTACGCTGTTCACAAAGGCGTTGTAATCGGACATGCCGTTGGCAAAATCAAAATAACTTTTCACTTTGATCTCTCCATTGGCGATCTTATCCCTGGTGCTTTCCAGTTTCTGCAGGAAAGCGGGGTCCACATTGGCGCGGAAATAGCTGTTATCCGCATAGCCAACCGCTTGTTCTTTTACACCCAGCGTACGGACGGTGCCCCAAAATTCCCTGCCTTCTTTTAGATCCGCGAAAATGGAAATAAAGGTATTGCCAACTTCCTTTAACATGGAAGTGTAAATAACATTCGCCATGGTGGTGTTGCCGCTCTGGCGCAAGGCTTCGTATTGATCCGAGTCAACCCCGATGGTCCATACTCCGCGGTTAAGGGCGATGGCCGCGTCAAAAGCCCCAATGCCGGCAGCCCCGGCCACGGGGAAGAATACATCCACGGCGGAGGTATTATGCTGGCTCATGCAGAGTTCCAGCATAGCGGCGGTATCGACCCAGTTTCCAACCCATCCGGTGGCAATCTTGCTGTTTGGTTTATGCGCCTTGGCGCCTTCGATATAACCGGTAATAAAATCGCAGATAACCGGGTTTTCAACCCCGCCCACCGCGCCGATAACGCCGGATTTTGAAATTTCCGCCGCCACCATACCAACCAGATAGCTCCCTTCATTTTGGGCGTACACAACGTAGAGGATATTATTGTAGGCAACCGGGGTATCCCGGCCCACGTCAAAGATGACAAATTTTTTATCCGGAAAGGAGGCGGCCGCCGATTCAACAGCCTCCCGGAAGGTTCCGCTCGCCAGAACGTATCCCACCTCCGGATCTCCCGCCGCCTCACGGACAAAGGATTCGTACTTGGACAGATCTTCCCCGACTTCAAGCGCCTGGGTTTTATACCCATAGTCCCGTTCCAGGACTTTGAGTCCGGCCGCTCCGGAATCGTTAAAGGACATATCCCCAAGGCCGGAATTGACAAAGACAATCTTCCCCGGCCCCTTCTCCGCCGCGGTTCCGCCTGTTGCGGCGGGAGCTTTCTTGCCGCCGCA
>JAITBO010000300.1 GCA_031283505.1 Treponema sp.
TATTTTACCTGTCTTTTCGGAAAAAACAGGTAAATATCGTTTGTATCCCAGTGTCTTTGCCGCAGCCCGCACCTTGTTCTGTACTTCATCGGAGATTTTGCCCTTTCGGGAAAGAACCAACGAGGCCGTTGAAAGGGATACACCGGCTATCCGGGCTATTTCTTGTAGTGTAGGTTTCACCATTTACATCCTTTTTTATACTATCACAGGGCATAAAATTTTCATAGCATCCCTTTAATTTTTTAGTAAAATTTTTTGCATAATATTTAATTTTTTTAATAAAAATTTTATTGACAGATATTATTTCACCATTGTATAATACCTTATCTTCTGTAAGTTCTTTTATAGGAGAGTAGATTAATGCGAAAGTCGGAGGAGTATTATGAAAAGCGCTTTAAAATTCGGTGTTGTCTTCACTTTGGCCGTTCTGCTTGTAATGCCGGTCCGGGCAGGCGGCGGGACACAAAACCAGAGTTCTGACAAAACAACCCTGGGAATGGTCTCTATTGATGTAAATGATTCGGGAAACGCCCGGACCATCGCAGGGGCTACCGGACGGGCCAAGGAATTGGGATGGGAAGTGATTGTTATTGACGCTCACGGTAACGCGGACGAAGCAAACGCGGCCATCCAGAATTTGGCTACCCGTGGGGCGAAGATCATTATCGATTTGGTATTTCCCGTCACATCCCTGGGCATGGGATTACGGGCTGCCGAACAGGCCGGCGCGGTGGTGGGAACCTGGGGCGGCGGCCTCGGCGGTACGGTGGCGGTAACCAACGGTTCCGGGGGACTCTTTGCCGAACCTATTGTTGAGCAGATGGTAAAAGACCTGGGCGGCAAGGGGTCAATCTTGGCTCTGACCTATCATACAGGCCAGGTTGCCCGGGAACGTGAAGAGGTTTTAGATCGAATTCTGGCTAATTATCCCAATATTAAAGTGACCAAGAATGAAGTCCGTATCCCCGGTTATACGCAGGACGGCGCCGATTTTGCCGCCGCTTGGCTGGCCGCCCATCCCAGGGGCAGCGAACCTTTGGCTATCTGGGGTTCCTGGGACGATCCGGCCCTGGGCGCCATCGCCAGCATGAAACAGCAGGGCCGGGACGATGTAAAAGTCTACGGCCAGAACGGAAATATTGACGCCGTAATTGCCGTGGAAAGCGGCTAGATGACCGCCACCGCGTGGGAAGCCTCCGAAGAAGAAGGAAGAGTGCTGGTAGACTCGTTAAAAGAAGCTCTGGAAGCGGGGAAATCCTGGAAACCCGTTGCCAGGGAAGTACCCCCGATAGTGGTAAATAACGAGACGGTAAAGGATTTTATCACAAAGTATCCCTGGGCTGCCGGCCGTTAACCGGACCAGGATTAGGCGGGAAACACCTAATTGGCAGTAGTTAATCGGTGTTTCCCGATCAAAGGACAGGGGAAGTATATGGACGCACAGGTAAAAGCCGCCCCGCTGCTTGTGGTAAAGAATTTATGCAAGAGTTTCGGCGGGGTACAGGCCCTTGAAAGTGTCACTCTTACCGTTGCTTCCGGTGAGGTCCACGGACTTATAGGTTCAAATGGCGCCGGAAAGTCAACTTTCATCAAGATACTTTCAGGTGATATTCAGCGCGATTCCGGCGAGATATTCTTGAAAGATTCTCCGTATACCGCGCATAATCCGCAGGAAGCCCACCGGAAAGGTTTAAGTTTTATACATCAGGAATTGGCGCTTATTCCCAAATTTTCCATTTTGGAGAATCTTACCCTGGGGATCGCGAAAAAAACCCGTTTCGGCCTTATCGACTGGCGAACAGTCCGGAGGAATGCAGCCGGCGTTATTGAACGGGTTGGGATTAGGCAGCCTCCCGAAACAATTGTCGATACCTTAAGCGTAGCGGATCAGTGGCTTGTATCCATAGCTCATGCCCTTATGCACAAATGCAGAATAATTTCCATGGATGAACCTACGGCATCCCTTTCCGCCGAAGAGTCGGAAAATCTTTTTAAGGTGATGGGTGAATTGACCGCGGAAGGGGTGGCCATTCTCTATGTGTCCCACAGGTTGGATGAGATACTGCGCCTCTGCGATGGAATCTCGGTATTCAAGGATGGCCATTGTGTTCTAACCACCAACCGTGCCGAAGCAACCAAGGAAAGCCTTATCGAAGCCATAGTGGGCGGCAAGATCGGCGGTATTCCCATGATTTCAGCCGCCGACACCACAAACCGGCCGGTAGTGCTGGAAACGAAAAACCTTAGTTCCGGGAACAGGGTAAAAAATGTCAGTTTCCGCCTTCATGCCGGAGAGGTTCTTGGTTTGGGCGGGTTGGTTGGTTCGGGCAGGACCGAGCTCGCGAATCTTCTTTTCGGGGTTGACAAGCCCACCGGAGGGGAAATGTTCCTTGAAGGCAAAAGATTCCTGCCCAAAGATCCCCGGGACGCCATTAAGCGGGGAATAGCTCTGGTTCTGGAAGAACGGCGTACCCAGGGGCTTATTCTGAAAGACACCATAGATTTCAATTTAAGCCTGACTAATTTATCGGAACTCAGGCTGCATAAAAATTTATTTTTCCTGAATCCCGGAAAATCAGCGGCAATATCAAAGGCCATTGTTGAAAAGCTTGGGGTAAAAACTCCTTCTGTTAATGTACCGGTGATTGATTTAAGCGGGGGTAATCAGCAGAAAGTCGTTATCGGCAAATGGATGAACCGGCCGATGAAACTAATTATCTTCGACGAGCCCTCCCGGGGCGTTGATGTGGGCGCCCGGTCCGAAATTCACGGAAAGATACGCCAGCTTGCCGCGGACGGAGCTTCGATCATTGTTATATCTTCGGATAACGAGGAACTGCCCAATGTCTGCGATCGGGTACTGATATTGTCTTACGGCAGCATAACCGGTGAACTAAAGGGAAAAGAAATAACCAAAGAAGCAATACTTTACAAAAGCTATGAGCGGGTTACCGCGCAGCTAAAGGACGAGAGGATACAAAATGAGTGACACAGGAATAACCAAATTAAGACGGCGCAATACCCTTTTGGCGGTAAGCAAATTCGGAACCATCATAGGAATGGTTATTATGTTTTTGGCTTTTTCTGTTGCCCGCCCCAGAATCTTCCCAACTCCCCTTAATATGGTGAATATCATAAACCAGGCATCGTTGTCGGCGATTATTGCGGGCGGGCTTACCATGGCCCTCATCGTCGGGGAAATGGACCTTTCCATCGCGTACCTGGCCAGTTTTTCGGGAGTTCTTGTCTCCGGCCTCATGACGGACTATCACCTGCCTATGGGGTTGTCCATTATCATTGTGCTTGGAGTTTGTGTCGCCCTGGGATTTTTCAACGGCCTTATTATCACCAAACTGCGGGTTAATGCTGTTGTCGCCACTCTGGGAAGCGGCGCTATTTTCCAGGGACTGAGTTTTGCCTATTCCCGGGGCATCCCCATCGCATCGGGACTCCCGCCCTCGTTTCAGAATCTGGCCATAGGCCGGACTCTGGGAATACCAAATAATATCCTTATCATGGTTATTGTACTGGCAATTTTGTGGATTTTTCTCAACTATACCGAGTGGGGAGTACAACTTCGGGCTACCGGGGGCAATGCCTCCGCGGCCCGGCTTTCCGGCATCAGGGTTGACCGTGTAAAGATCCTGGGGCTTTGCATCGGTTCTTCCTGCGCCGGCATTACAGGTATTCTTCTTGCCTCGCTCATCGGATCGGGGACCAACGCCGCTGCCGATGGCTATTTGATGCCCGCCTTTGCGGCGGTGTTTCTTGGTTCCGCTACCTTAAAAGACGGGGATTTTCATATCATCGGAACGCTCATTGGAGTATTTTTTATTCAAATCGGTTTTAACGGCCTTGCCATTTTTGGTGCGCCGACCTTTGCGCAGAATTTTTTCCGGGGCGGTATTTTGATTGTCGCCGTCGGGTTAAGCACGGTTGCCCGTATATTTGCCAATAAATAGGGAGTAAATCATGGAACCTTATTCAATATGGCTTGTGGAATATGCTTATTGCGACACACAGCCGGTATCAAGCGTAATTTACGGAAAACACAATGCGGGGATTATGCATCTTCCCTTTACTTTTATGGTATTAAAGGGAAACGGTCATACTATCGCGGTGGATACCGGTTATTATGATGAAGGCTACGGCCATGAGTTGACGCTAAAGTTCGGGATTAACGGTATCCGCAGCATAGAAAAATCTCTGGCCGATATTGGCATCGGAGGAGAAGAATTCGATACGGTAATTATCACCCATGCCCATTACGACCACATGGGAGGAATGAGAGCTTTTCCCAACGCTCATTTTTTTATTCAAAAAAAAGAATTCCTTGACTGGATTGAAGTAATGGCACTGCCCGGGCCTTTTTCAGGCCTTACGGCGGCGATTGATCCAAATGACATGAAGTATGCCATGGATTTGATTTCCCGTGGCCGGATGACCCTGATAGACGGCCGGGCAGAAAATCTGCTGCCGGGAATTTCCCTTGTTCCGGTTTTTAACAGTCATACTTACGGCCTTCAGCTTGTAACCGTTCAGAGACATCCCGAAACCGAAAGTCCGGGGGACCTATGGGTCTTTACCAGCGATGTCTGTTATTCTCCGGAGAATTTCGGGGAGAACGGCAGCGGCCCCTATCAGCCGGTGGGATTCGGCGTAGGAAGCATCACGGAAATGGTCCGGGCCCTGGTTGTCATTGATGAACTTGCGGAACATCATTCAGACCGGCTGATTATTCCCCATGACGCTTCAATGTGGAAAACCTTCAAGTCGAAACAAAA
>JAITBO010000308.1 GCA_031283505.1 Treponema sp.
TCATGTTGTACCAGGTCGATTTGGAAGAAGCCTGAAGGCATGTGGGCGTATTGGAGCCAGGTGACGATGGGGATGGCCCGGTGGAGGAGGCGGACGGGCTTGGTACCCGAGGTACCGCGAAGTTTCAATCGCTGTCTGGGTATCCGCAGGAGGCGGTCGATGGCGCGGGGACTGATTTTTTTGAGCTTGTCGGCGACGGCATCGGGCATGGAGTATTTTTCTCTCAGCCTGATGAGGTCAAGGTTCTGCCTGAGGAAGGGGGCGAAGAGCTTCCCGCAGGGCCGGTTAAAGTTTTTCCACAACAGTTCGAGCATAGCGGCGACCGGAGCGTCAGAGAAGGGCTGGTAGACCCGTGTTTTCCGGCTTTTTTCAACGATGACGACCGTAACGGTCTGGCCGTCCAGGGTCCGAAGCTGTTTTTTCCCGACACGGTTGAGTTTGAAGATGGCGTATTTTCGGCTTTTACTGCCACAGAGGGCAAGATACTCGTCCAGGATTCTCGATTTTTCACTTTTTCCGGCGTTCCGGTAGCGGGAAGCGAACTGTGCCGCAATCTTTTTTTTCTCTGCCATGGTAAACCCCATTTGTTCCTCCGGACTTTAGTCCGGATAAAGTGTGTTCCCATGGTTAGATTTTTACATGGCGCAAACGTTCCCCTATGGTTAGATTTAACGTGGCGCAATTCGTTCTCTTCCATTCCTCCGCTCCTTATGATAAAATAAGGACCAGGAGCAATTATCGAGCGTGGTGCACCGTACTCCTATTCGCGGTCTACCGGATTGACTGGCAGCCGCATTTTGTTTTACGGTGGCTGGTTGTACGTCAATCTTTAGTTCGAGGTTCCTGCCCGCTTTTGGTATGACAATTCCTCCCTGTCCGATACAACCTTCCACCGGCTCTCTGGCCCCGTCGGGTCAGAGTACCACTTCTTCCCGATAATTTAAATCATAATATCTTTAGTCCGGCCACAGACTGGCCCATTACACAAACTTTAGGATAGGCTCTGGGAAGCCTGTAAAATCAACTAGCGTTTTACTACTGCTGATGTCTCATTAAACTCAAACGCCTTTATCCACAATTTAAATAGTGTCGAGCTATTAGCAATTTGTTGTACTTCATGCTTAAAACAGTATAAATATTCATAAAATCCACAAGTGTAACAGGCTCCTGGCGGCTTTCTTTAAATTTTATGATTTTTTCTTTTTGATTGAAGCGCCGTACAATAACAGCCCATACAAGGGGTATGAAATATCCTTTGTCTTGCTTTTTCTACCGGTTCCTTGCGGTTTTTTTCTTTGGAACTCAGGCTCTGGCCCCGGTTTCGGTATATACTAGTGAACCGGGACCGCCCGAGCCTATGGCTTTGACCCTGCCTAAGGCTATGACGAAAGGCAGCTCCGCCAGCCTTCTCTGGGCCGGGTCCTGGGATCTGACCGGCATACACGCGGAGGAAGACGGCGGGATCGCGACCGGTTCCGGAAACCTTTTCAACCGGGCGGAGGTAAAGGCCGCCGCTCTGGGGCTGACCGCTCGTTTCCAGACGCTGGACAAACGGCCCGCTCTGTTTTGGGAAAACCCCGGCGCGAGCCTTACCCTGTTTTCCGGCGGAATTTACCACAACAATACGGGGTCCCGGCTGCTCTACGGAGTTCTTGACGAATGGGGGCTTTCCGCACGGCTCAGAAATCCCTGGGGGAAATCCGCGCCCTTTGCGGAGACCCGCCGGTCCCTGGCAGCCGACCTGAAAACCGAACCCTCATCGACCCGGACAAACGAAGCTTACCTCTACCTGGGGACCCCGAGGCTTGGAAAATTCAGGACCTTCGCATCCGTTCAGACGGATATGCAATGGACCCCGGCGTTTGGAGGAGGCGCGGACATACAGTTCGCCAAAAAAACAAGTCTGAGGGCCGAAGGGTTCTACACCCAAAAACGCCTTGCCCCGTCTTCTCCTTCCTCGTGGTTCTCCTTTCCGCCGCCACTGCCCGAGCGGGATTTCCGGTTTGGCGCGGCAGGTCTTTTTTTTACCGCCCCTTTTTTCGGCGCGGCATTTGACGGGGCCTATTCAGAGACCTTCGCTTGGGGCAGGGATGTATACGGGAACCTGGCTCTCCGCCTGGGAGACAAACCCTGGCAGGCATCGGTAGCGGCGGACATGGCAGGGAGCCGTTTTGTTGACAGGGACGGCAGCGCGGTGGGAGCGGGGTTCAGGACCGCCGCCCGGTTTGTCGTAAAAGGGAAAGCTTCCAGCCTTTTCAAGACCACTCTGACCCTCCGAAGCCCGGAAATCGGGGAACCTTTCAACCGGGGCAGCGCCGCAGCGTCCTACCGGTTCCCTTCGTCCCTCAAATTCCCACTGCCCTTTGGCGCAAGTTTCAGGCCCGGAACGGTGAGCCTTGAGGCGGCCAGGGATGGGCGGAACCTGGAAAAAACACTGGACAATTTCGACACCGGGGTCAGTTTCTACCTGGGTCCGGTACGGACGGCTTTTACCATGGGCCTGACCTATGTCACCGACAGGGTCTCCTACGATTTTAATTCCGTCAAAATTTCCGGTGAACTTTCGTATAATACGGGTCCTTTCTATTTCAGAACCAAGGCGGGATATACCGGATCTTCTGCCAAGTCTCCGGTATGGGATGTGTCATGGTACCTGTCCGTCCGGGGAAAACTAGGACATTCAAGTGCCTTGGGGCGTTTAAACATTCCGGGGCGGTTTAGCGTCAAGATCAGTTCCCCGGACTTCCCCAAAAAATGGGCCTGGAGCCTTTCATGGCGGCTGGAGTTACAGGCAGTAAAACAGTGACGAAAAGCAGCGGATATGCTATACTATTAGCATGAATAATATTGGGGATCGAATCAGGGCGAAGAAAGCTTTTATCATTGATATGGATGGGGTGATTTATCATGGCAACCGGCTTCTCAAAGGAGCCGCAGAGCTTGTGGGTTGGCTTGAGGCAAACAACAAGCCCTTCCTCTTTTTGACCAATTCCAGTGAACGGTCGCCTCTGGAACTTTCCCAAAAGCTGGCCCGTCTGGGTATTCAAGTGCCCCCTGAACACTTTTACACCAGCGCGTTGGCCACCGCAGCCTTCCTGGCGACTCAGCGCCCCGGAGGTTCGGCCTATGTGATAGGAGAGCCGGGGCTTATCCAGGCCCTGTACGACGCGGGGTTTACCATGAACAACGTGAATCCCGATTACGTGGTGGTGGGCGAAGGCCGGGGCTACAGCCTGGAGGCCCTGGAGCGGGCGGTCAAGCTGGTGCTGGGCGGGGCACGGCTTATCGGGACCAACCCCGATCTGACCGGCCCGGTAGAAGAGGGCCTGGTTCCGGCTTGCGGGTCTCTGGTCGCCCCCATAGAGTTGTCCACCGGCGTCAAGGCTTATTTTGTGGGGAAGCCCAACCCCCTGATGATGCGCCACGGCCTGCGCCGCCTCAATTCCCAGCGAGAGGATACAGCTATCATCGGGGACAGGATGGACACGGATATTGTCGCCGGGGTGGAAGCGGAAATCGAAACCATCCTGGTACTTTCCGGTGTCACCACTCTTAAAGACATACCCGCTTTTCCCTACCAGCCCAAATACATACTGGAAGGGGTTTTTGAAATACCGGATTGACCGGCTGTGTTTTTATGCTCTTAATAACGGTACAATTTTACAAGCCCTGCCGGTGAAAAATCGGAGCCTCCCGGTCATCGTTTCCGGTGTCCAAGAGAGTTACGCCATTGCGATAGAACCCCGGCATATCCGAGTCTGATCCGCGTTATTACCGTTGTACCCGGCCCGAAGCATTCCCTCCCGCAAGGGCTTCTATTTCAGCGACACTGGCGATGTTGAAGTCATGTTCAACCGTGTGCTTGAGGCAGCTTGCGGCAACGGCAAAGTTGATGGCCCTTTGATCCTCCCAGCCTTCAAGCTGAGAGTAGATCAGCGCCGCGCCGAAACTGTCGCCTCCGCCAACCCGGTCCACGATGCGGACTGAGTAATTTGGACCGAAACAGGCGGCGCCGGACTTTCCGTCGTAGAGCATACCCGACCAGTTGTTGTCGCTTGCGGAAATACTGCCCCGGAGGGTAACGGCCACTTTCTGAAACCCGAACTGGTCCGTAAGCTGTTTCGCCACCGAGACGTATCCCTCATGGCTCAGGGCGCCGGCGTTGATGTCCGTATCTGCGGCGCGTATGCCGAAAACATCGGCAGCGTCCTCCTCGTTGGCTATACAGACCTTCACCTTCGGCATGAGCGCCCTCATAACCTGCCCCGCCTTCTCCCGGCTCCAGAGCTTCTTCCGGTAGTTGAGATCGCAGCTTGCCGGAACGCCCAGTTTTTCCGCCGCGTCCAGGGCTTCTTTGCACAGTTGGGCGCAGTTGTCGCTTAATGCGGGGGTGATGCCGGTAAAGTGGAACCAGTCCGCGCCTTTGAGCAGGGCTTCCCAGTCAAACTCCCCGCTCTTTGCCTCCATAATAGCCGAATGGGCGCGATCATAGATGACCTTGGAAGCCCGCTGGGAAGCGCCTTTTTCCACAAAGTAGATGCCCAGGCGCTCCCCTCCCCGGAGAATCCCCGAAGTGTCCACCCCGAAGCGCCGGAGTTCGTTGACTGCCGACTGACCTATCTCGTGGGCAGGAACCTTGGTGACATACGCGGCGTTGACCCCGAACTGGGCAAGACTTACCGCCACATTTGCCTCGCCCCCCGCATAGGAAGCCTCAAACTCCGCAGCCTGCAAAAACCTGAGATAGCTCTTGGGATTCAGGCGCATCATGATTTCTCCGAAACAAACAACCCGTTTCATACGTACTCCTTGTTTTTTGGTATTATAGCTTTCATTTTTTGGGATATTCAAGAGCAGGGCGGCTGCCGCAGTCCGCGCTTTCATTCCGGTCTTTGCTTAAAGGCCCTGACAGCCCGGCGGACGGAATCAAAAGCAATGTCTTCGTACCTAATATCCTGCGGCTTGATAAGATGTATCCCTTCAATCTCACTTTTCTCAAGGTGAAAATCTTCCGCCTTGAGCCCCGGCGCAGGCAGGGTGAAGAACATATCACAAGTATTGTAGGTGATGTTCTTGTAGGGGTAGACATTGGGAAAGGAGGCAAGGAACGAGAAACCGTTTTGCGGCGCTTCCCAGCCCAGTTCCTCCCGGCATTCCCGGCGCAGCCCTTCCACAACGCCTTCGCCTATATCAACGAAACCACCGGGCAGGTCCAGCTTGCCCTTGGCCGGCTCTTTGCCCCGGACCAGGAAGACGATGCGCTCCTCACCGGGGATGACGCCGCCGGGGAAGCCGTCATCGGCGGGACCGGTACATATAATGCAAGCCGCCGCCGCCGCGATATTGTGGTAATAAGTGAAGCCGCAGTCAGGACAGACGAATTTTTTGTTCTGTTCAAAACGTATATTAACGGACGCACAGGACGGGCAGTACCTAAACATGACAAAACTCCGGCGTTACTAATTGAAATGGTTCTTGTGCTATTGTATAGTAATAAACATGGTCTGTGAATGCTCCCTCAGCGTCCGTACCTACGAATGTGATAGTTACGGGCACGTAAATAACGCGAATTACCTGAATTATTTGGAATACGCCCGATACGAATTCCTCAGGGGCATAGGGTTTGACTATCCCGCCCTGATCCGGGCCGGCTACGGAGTATACGTGGCCAGGGTCGAAATCAATTACAAAAAGCCCGCTGTCACCGATGATGTACTTGTCATACGTTCCCGGCCCGTTAAAAAGGGAGCGGTAAGCGGGATCATCGCCCAGGAAATACGCCGGGGGGAGGATGTCATCGTGGAGGCGAAGGTTACCTGGGCTTCCGTGGATTCCAGGGGTATGCCCGTCAAACTGCCGAAAGAATGGGACCTGCCCGGTTTGCGTCCGTAATTAGTATCTGTCCACAAAATCGGCTGCTTTGCGGACAGACCTTGCATTTTTTCGCCTAAAGGCTGCGAAACACGCCGGAACCAAAGTTCGTGTGGTTAGTGGTTACTATTATTCTTCCCGCGTAACATGAGTTATAAAGTCGTTTTAAGCCGCTTCTCTCTGTCGTACCGTTTGACGGCAAGAGTTATCAGGGAATCAATCAAATCGGTATAGGAAATCCCGCTTGCCCCCCACAACTTGGGATACATACTGATCCTGGTGAACCCCGGCATGGTGTTGATCTCGTTGACCAGGATGGAACAAGACCCCCGGGATTTTCCGTCAATTCCCGGACCGGCCTCCCGCAAAAAGAAATCCACCCGGCCAAGCCCTTCACATTCAAGAACTTTGAAAGTCTTGATTGCCAGGCCCTGAATTTCCCGGACCGTTTCCGGCGGAAGCCTGGCGGGAATCTCCAGGGCCGCGCCGTTCTCGTCAAGGTACTTTGCGTCATAAGAGTAAAATTCGTGGGAGGAAATCACCTCCCCCGGAATAGAAGCCTTAGGCTCCTCGTTTCCCAGGACGGCGCATTCTATCTCCCGGCCTTTGATAAACTCCTCCAGGATGATCTTCCGGTCATAGACAAAGGCGTCCCTCACTGCGGCCATATACTCACCTTCGTCGTGGACTTTGCTTACCCCCACAGAAGACCCCATGTTGGCGGGCTTGACGAAGAAGGGCAGTCCCAGTTCTTTGACGATCCGGCCAAAACCGGGGACAGCCTCATGGGACCGGAGGGAGATGAAAGCGCCAATGGGGACGCCCCCGTCCCGAAGGAGCCGCTTCATCACGTCTTTGTCCATTCCCGCGGCGGACCCCAGCACCCCGGCGCCCACAAAGGGAATATCCGCCAGTTTTAGAAGCCCCTGCACCGTGCCGTCCTCTCCAAAGGGACCGTGGAGTATGGGGAAGATCACGTCGAGTTTGCAGGCGTCTCCTTCCCCCACAAGCCTGGAAATCCTGCCGCCGCACTCAGGAACCAAGGCCACGGGTTCGCTTGTCTGGTCCAGTCTGATCTTCCGGGGATCGCCGGAATCCAAAAGAAATTTCGATTCGTCCTTCAGAAGCCAGCGCCCGGTTTTGTCTATGCCGATAAGGATGGGGTTGTACTTCTCCCGGTTTATGGCGTCGAACACATTTTTGGCCGATTGCAGGGACACCTCATGTTCCGCCGATTTTCCCCCGAATAAGATGCCTATGTTTAATTTCTCCGCCATGGCTTCCGCGCTCCTTATCCAGTGTATCCTACTATAAATACGGCAATATCAGCAAGTTAAGAATTCCCGGGGTAACCACGTAGTACCACCGTGCGCTGGCCGGGGCGATAGTGAAACCGGGAAGCACATCGGTGATGCCGGTGACGGCGGAGATGATCGGCAGCGGGGACGGGGAAAAGAAGCAGGATTGCGAGCCTGCGGCCGGGAAACGGTGGGTAACAAAGTATGGTGAAGCGTACCGGTGGTTGAAACCGACCCTGTTGGGGGACGATTTGTATTCCCACGAGCCGTTTTGCCGGCAGGTAGAGGAAGCGGGATATAGTTTTATCTTCACGTGCAAAAATACGACGCACCAACCGAAGCTGGTTCTGGGTACTTTGCTTATCTGCGCCAAACTTCGCCAGGTGTACCTGTGGCTGTAAATCCCCGCCCCCGGCTCATTTAAAACGTGATTTTTGGGCGCATCGCCGCGGCGCGGCGACCGGGCTTTCCGGGGCTCCGCGCTTCCGCGCTCCGGCCCCGCCTACGGCGCGGCTGGGCAGACCCGGAGGGTCTGCCTCACCCCTCCAATCCCTTGCGTTAGCTGTGCGATACGGCTTCACGCAGGGTGAGACACAACCACGCTTTTATTGCTGCCGGGATACCGGTGCCTTGCCTGGACCAAATCTCCTGATGACAAAAAAAGACAAGAAGAATACGAACCACAAAGGCGCACAAAGGTTTAGCTTCCTTGGCTTTATCTTTCCTTCGTGCGCCTTCTTCGCCTTTGTGGTTCATTTCCTGAATTCTTTGTACCCGCTATTTCAATAACGCCTATAACGCCTGACATCGTTTTTTAAAGAAAAAGCCCGGGGTTTCGCAGGGAAACCCCGGGCCGCCTGGTCCCGGTTAAACCTTACAGGTTTTGCCGGAACCGGAAAGAGTTGGTACGGTTAGGGTGCTAC
>JAITBO010000343.1 GCA_031283505.1 Treponema sp.
AGCCGTGCGTGAAGCGTTCCGAAGAGCGCTTGGAGGCGAGGTCCAGGTTTTCCTTCCCGAAGAAAACCAGGGTATTAAGAAATACAACGGCGTTAGCTGGTGGTATTGGCTCCGGCCTCACTCGTCTGGTTCTGCGGCCAATTTCTGTAGTAGCTACACCGACGGTTATGCCAACTACACCAATGCGAGTAGTGTGGGTGGCTGCGCCCCCGCTTTCTGTGTCGCGGAGCGGGACGGACAAAATGAAACTAAGCAAAATTGTTAAAGAGAATATCGCAAGAAAGGCGACGGTGGCCATGATAGCGAAGAAGCGGGACGCGGCCTACGAGACACTGCGGAAGGAACTTACCACGATAGCCGGACGCCAGTTTGCAGATGTTCCGGTAAAAGACATGAAAAAGAAACCCCGCATGATAAGGCAGTAGTAAGTGCTGATGGCTCCGGGAAGAAATATCGCTGGCAGGGTATTGGTCAACCCCAGCTTGGTTACCAAAAGATAGTTCGGAATGATACCCACGTTGAACAGGTAGGGAAGCAGCACAAAAATTGTGAGTATCTTCCGTCCCGGCAGGGTTTTTACCGACAGCACGTAGGCCAGAGGAACCGTGAGGAACAGGGCGGCTGTTACCCCATGACGAATATCTTCAGACTGTTCAAGAAAGCGGTAAGAAAGCCGTTGTTCCCCAAGAGGGCCTGATATGCGGCGGCAGACCACTTCCACGGCGGAAGAAACATCCCTTCAAGGTTGCTTCCGATGAAAGTATTTGGCCTGAAAGAAAGCGTGATGGTACTCCACAGGGGTATCGCCACTATCAACAGTATAAATATAAGAAAGAGGTCAAGAATCCGGTAGAATACAATATCCGATGAGGAAAGTTTAACCGCTGTGCCCTTGATTACTTTTGCCATACCTCCGTCCTCTGCTAAAACAGGGAAGAATCCCCGATTTTTTTAACCAGCCAGTTTGAAGCCATGATGGTCAAAAGGCCGATAACCCCTTTGAAAATTCCTACCGCCGTTGCAAGGCCGAACTGGAATTCCAGAAGTCCCTGACGGTATACCCAAGTGTCAATTATATCGGCAACGCTATATACGGGGATAGAGTAGAGCATGAACATCTGATTGAACCCCGCGTCAAGAATCGTCCCCAGCCGGAGCAGAACCACCATCACTATCACTGGCCTGATTGAAGGAAGCGTGATGTACCATACCCGCTGCACAGCGGTTACCCCCTCAACCATGGCGGCTTCGTACAGGGAAGGGTCTATCGCCATAAGGGCGGCAATAAAGATAATGGCGCTCCAGCCCATTTCCTTCCAGGCGTCCGACAGAATGACTATCCAGGGGAACGTCTTTGTGTTTGTCAAAAACGCGACGGGTTGACCGCCAAAAGCTTTGATAATATCGTTGACAATGCCGTCTCCGGGCGCGAGAAGCACAAGAAGGATGCCGTACATGATGACCCATGACAAAAAATGGGGGAGGTAGGCCAATGTCTGAACGATTTTCCTCAGCTTTGGGTGGAGACATTCATATATCAGCACCGCCAGTATGATGGCTACGGGAACGCTGACCAGAAGTTTGCCGAAACTGTAAAATAGGGTATTCCGCAGCAATTCAAAAAAATAAAAAGAATTGACAAAAGTCCGAAAATGTTTCAGGCCTATCCACTTGCTGCCGAATACGCCGTCCAGGGGCATAAAATCCCGAAAGGCGATCTGGCCGTTCCAGATTGGGGCGTACTTAAACAGCGCATAATAGACAAGGGGAACCGCCAGCAGAAAATACACCGATAAATGCCGTCTGACATCCCGCAGCAGATTTTTTTTCCGGCGAAGACCTGATTGGTGCCGTTCCTGTAGGCAGAGCCTTTCATCATAATCCCCCTGCGGCCAGTATACTATGCGCCGGTGGTAAAATACAGGTAGATTATTGGATTTTTCCGACCTTTGCCCGATGGGACCGGCTGTTTCGCATCTGTCCCGGCGCCTTGCCGTAGATATTCTTAAAGACCCGGCAGAAATACGCCTGATCCTGAAAACCGGTGCGCATGGCTATATCGCAGATAGTGTCCCCGGTATGGGTCAGGAGTTCCGCAGCTAGGTGAACCCGGTACCGGTTAAGATACTCCCACAGGGAAAATCCCATCTCCCTGCGGAAAATTCGGGACAGGTAATCTTCGCTCACGTTCACCGCATCGGCGAGCTTCCACCGCGAAATATGAGATTCGGCGTGTTGGTTAAAATACAGGATGACCTTTTTGACCAGGGCGCCGGTGTATGGGGGAAGAATGGCGCCTCCTGCGGCAACGGCCCGAACCCGCCGGCTGAATTCCGCGGAAGAAGCCACGCTACGGTTGCATAACACCACCCTGGGATACTGACAGAACTCCGACACTTTATCCGGCGAATCAATATGTTCCGGTACGATAATTACCGGGACCGACACGGTAGCGGGGTGGCTTCGCACGGTTTTGAGGACTTCGATATCAATGGTCCCCAGAACCACCAGGCCCGGCGGCTCGCTGGCTACGGCGTCGGCGAAATCCCCGGAAGAAGAAATATGAACCGCCGTATCCCGGTCCGGCCAACCGGAGAAGAATTCCTCCTCAACGCCGATGAACAAAACCGTTCGTGTTTTTTCCCGCTGAATGCGGGCGTCCACTGCGGCGCTCAAGGTCTCCCCGGCCAAGTCCCGGCCAAAACAGAGAAAGGGGGTATGCAGAAAATCTGTCAGGGAACGGAGGGCCGATACTTTGACAAAATCTTCCGGGCCGGCTTCACCCGCGTTCCAAAGGATAAAAGCGATACGTCCGGGTATGCTCAAGGCCTTTTCCAGACTCCTCACCAAGGGAAGCCCCATAAATCGCTCCGCCGGGGAAAAGCCGTCCTGCCCCTCCCCGCTTCCCGAAGCAAGGGAGAGGACGCAGTTGTCTTTTCCCGGAACTTTCCGCACCGGGTTCCGTCCGGTATAGGTAATCCATGGAAGAATCACTTGGCAGCAGGAACCCTGGCGTTTTAATTCTCCGTTGTGGATAAGGATAATCCGTTCCGCAAGCAGCACGGTATGCCGGACAAAGCCTTCCTGAGCATCCGTCTCCGCCGGGATATGCCGGCCCTTAAAGGTTATCTCCAGCCCCTTGTATCCCGGCAGGGCGGATACGGCGTCCCCGTATTCTTCCCGGATAAGGGCAAAGGCGTCCTGAAGACGAGAAGTATCCCCCGCCAGGAGGGGAAAGGGTCCTTGGGGGACAAGTTCCGGAAGCAGGCTTTCTATGTCGAACAAAGTCTTGCTGAAGGCGAGTTCATCTATCTGGGAAAGGGTCAGGTCCAGCAGACGGTTGGTCTGGGACTGCCTGAGGACGGCGGCAGACTTTGCCCTGGCTATCCGTTCCTTCACGAGATCAGTCAGGGCAGGATCGGACCCGGCGGCGGCAACACTTTTTTCGAGTTGTTCGATAGCGTCAATGACTTCGATAAACGGATCATACAGATTATTGCCTATGGCCGTAAAGAATTCGGTCTTGGCCCGCTCGGCCTGCTGGGCGCCTTGTTTGGCCCTGTTGGTTTCCTCGAACAGAAAAATACCTTTAAAGGCGTTGCTGACAGTAGATCGAAGTTCTTCAAGGATAACCCCGTCGTAAAAGGGGACATTGTGGATAAAGTAGCCCAGGGAACGGTTGTCGATAAAGAG
>JAITBO010000360.1 GCA_031283505.1 Treponema sp.
CTCAAATTCGTAGGAAAAATCATTCTGCCCCCGGACCCCCCGGACCAGAAGGCCAATGCCCCGGTTTTGCAGAAATTCGACGATGAGGGAGCTGCAAACCGCCACGGAGACGTTGCCGCAATCCTTCACCAGTTCCTCCATCATGGAAACCCGCTCGGCGGAGGAAAAAAGATATTTTTTCGTGCGGTTTTCCGCCACCACCACGAGGAGTTCGTCGAAGATCGCCGCCGCCCGGCGGATAATGTTGAGGTGCCCCAGAGTGGGAGGGTCAAAGGACCCGGGGAAAGCCGCTTTCAGCATGCCATAACCATAAAAGGCGGGCCGCCGCCGGTCAAGGGTCCCGCCGGGTTTTCGGGAAAAATTCGCTCCGGAAGGAAAAATTCGGAGGTTTTTCTCCATAAAATGAAGTATATTAGTAGGGTGGACCTGTTTCAAAACCCGGTTTGTTTTGAAAAAGCCTTTAATGGCATTTGACTATGTATCTACTATTGGATAGAATAGGTGAATATGAAAAGGTTAATTCCATTAATGCTTCTTGTATCGTTGCTGGCCGTATCCTGCGGGACAAGTCCCAAGGCGGACGGGGAGCCGCCGGTTCAGCAGCCCGGGCCGGCGGGACCGGCCTCCGCGGCGGCGGTCCCGCCGGAGCCCGGTTTTGATCCCGACAATGTCAGCAGGGACATCTACGAGGTTACCAAGGCGGAAGTGGAACAGCTTGTCGGGAAACTGAACGTGATAATCGCGGCAAGGGATTATGACGCATGGGTTTCCTATCTGGAGGAGGGATATTTCGGGAAGATTTCGTCCCCGGCCTTTCTACAGGAGATTTCGGATTCGGAACTCATGAAAATGCAGAAGAAGGTCATCAGGACCCCAAAGGAATATTTCCTCAACGTGGTGGTTCCCTCCCGCAGCAATAACCGGGCGGACGATATTGCCTTTATCACTAAAGACAGAGTCAGGGTGATTCAGTTTAACCAGCGCAGGCGGAGGCCCCCTTCGGACCCCGACGAGTTGGCACGACTGGAGGCCGCCGGAGCGGATATACGGGACGGCTGGCTCTATGAAAATTCCCGTGAAATCTTTTATGAGCTGGAAAAGATCCAGGATGTCTGGAAAATCGTAAACTAAGGAGACCAAGATGAGGATGCTGAAATGTCCGTCCATTGTGGCGATGTTTTTCTTTTTTGTACTGGCGGCGGTTTTCGCCCAGAATTCCAACACCGACAACTCGAACCGGGAAATGTCGGTGGAAGAGTCCTACCTGCAGGAGTCGGTGGAACTGATGGTGATCCGGGAAACAAGCCGGGCCGACACCAGGGACCAGAAACTGGTGGCTTTGGAGTATATTGGCGAGGCCATTGACCGGGGCAACAACGGCGAGGAGATCCGTACCGCCCTGGAATATCTCTCCATGGAAGGAGTCATGAACAAGGCCCGGGAAAACGGCCGGCTGGTCAACAACTTCCCCGATGTGCGCCGGCAGTCCGCCAAATATCTGGGCGATCTCGGCACCCCGGAGGCGAAAAACACCCTCCTCAAGATAGTGGTGGCCGATTCGGAACCCATGGTACTGCAGGAAGCGGTCAAGTCGCTGGCCAAAATAGGCCTTAACGACAACGATGAAACGGTCAACGCCATTGCCTGGATTATTACCCGTTTCGATGTCCTCAATCCCGATAACCTTCTGGCCCTTTCGGCGGTGGATGCCTTCGCCGCGATTGCCGAGAAGAACGGCGGCATCAAGGACCCCAACGCCATCAGGACCCTTATCCGCATTTCCGAAGGCAACTACATCAAGCCGGTCCAGGAAAAGGCCAAAGCGGTATTGATGGATCTGCGGAAATACAACGCCCAGGGCCAGAAGTCGGGTAACAAATAGCGGCCAGGAACCGGTAGCCGGCAAACGCCGGTTTTCAGCGGGCCGGCACCCGGCCGGTCCGGGTCTGATTGACGTAACCGCGTTAAAAAGATATATTCCCTGTAGAAAAGGCCGGATTTCAGCCTCATGTCTCCTTCGTCTAGTGGTCAGGACATCGGGTTTTCATCCCGACAACGGGGGTTCAATTCCCCCAGGAGATGATACGCTAATTCTTTACAAGATAAGGAGTTACAAAAAACTACCGGAAAACCGGCGCTTTGATCATCCGATACAATGAGTCAAACAATGAGAAAACCTGGCTCAGGGAGGGTTTATGCGCCGGTATTATCTGCATACACGCCATGGCGGTATTTTTTATGCCGAACTGGTAACCGCAAGCGGTTTGAAATTAACAGCCAGGTCAACAGGGACAAAAAACAGGGACGAAGCGTTGATGATCGTCGCGGACTGGATTAAGGGCGGAATCCCGGCGGGGAAAAGCCATAAACGGCAGCCGCTGGAAACAGCCACGGCGCTCCCGGAAATTATTAGAACAATCAAAAGGACGGAGCTTGACGCCGAGGGGGCTATGTCCATTGTTTCCGCGCTTCGGGAACGGGCCCTTGTTGATTTTGGTATAACAAAAGCCGGGCCGGGGCGTGAAAAGTTTATCCCCTTCCTGTTCCGGTTTTGGGATGCCGAAAAATCTCCGTATCTGCGGGAAAAAAAAGCCCACGGGCACCGGCTGACAAAAAAATATTGCCGCAATATGGGCCAAATAGTTGAACGGCACTGGCGGCCGTATTTCGGCGATTCTTTAGCCATAAACAGCGTTACCCGCGAAAGTCTCCGGGAATTTTCCTTGTCTCTTTATGATAAGGGGCTGGCCGGATCGACCGTTAACAATCTTATGATCGCCGGAACAACACCGCTCCGGTGGGTTTATAGCGAAGGTGTCATCCCCGCGGGTCCCGCCTCGGGACTTATGACCTTTACCGGAAACAAGGTTTCGAGGGACATACTCACCGAAGAAGAAACCGAAGCCCTGTTCCGGGCGGACTGGCAGGACAAGCGGGCGTATGTTGCCGCGCTGGTTTCTTTGACCACGGGAATCCGCTCAGGGGAAGTCCGGGGGCTTCGGCGGGACAGTATCGGGGAAGCCGTGCTGGATGTGTCCTATAGCTGGAACGATACCGAGGGCCTCAAGCGCCCCAAAAACGGGGAGCCCCGGAGGGCTCCTCTGCTGCCGGAAGTCCGGGGCTTGCTCCTGGACCTGCTGGAAGAAACGCCACACCAGGACCTTGAAAATCCCTTTGTGTTTTATTCTCCTGACCCGGAAAAACCCTGCTCCGCGGAACTGTTCCGGCGCAATTTCCGCAGGGCCTGTAAGGCGGTATCGGAGAATCCCCCCGGATGGGCACGGAGCGCCGGGGAAGCCGAAGGAACGGGCTGTCTCTGGGTCTCAAAAGCGGAAAACGGAAAGCCCTGGGGAACACCGGAATCCGCCGAAGGCATCGTTGCGGAAACCTGCTTTGAATACCGTTACCGGCGAAGTGCGAATAAGCCGGGAGTGCCTTTGTATATCGACCTTGAAAACAAAAAAATTGACTTTCACAGTTTCAGGCACCACTACGCGAGCCGCATGGCGGACCACATGGCCGCCGATAAAGTGGCCCGTATAACCGGCCACCGGAGCAAGGCGGCGGCGAAAATCTACCAGGACCATATAACCAAGCGGATTCTGACTGAGGCGGCTTCCGAGGCGGCGCAGGAGTTTGGGAATGTACTGCGGTTTGCCAAGAACGGGGCGTAATCATGAGTGTTTTCAAAGCCATAGGAGGTAATCAATGAGAACCATCGCCGTTAATTCAATCAAAGGAGGGACTGGAAAAAGCATCTTGACGGTCATCCTGATCAACGCCCTCACCGGGATGGGTTGCCGATGTTTAGCCCTGGACGCCGATGCGAGCAATAACTCCCTGTCGTTCTATTTCGATGATTCCACATCTACGGAGCCTGTTCAGGGCAAGAGCATTTTTGACTTGTTCATGGGTGTCAACGTTCAGAACTGTATCATCAGGATAAACGACCGGCTTGACCTCATCAGGGGGATGTCCGGCTCAACGAGTTCCGCAGTACCGACAGCCTGAAACGGCTAAAAAGAGCCTTGCAGGGACTGGAATATGATTTTATCATCATCGACACTTCGCTGACCTATGACAACATTATTGGCAACGTGCTGACCGCAAGCAATACGCTTCTTATCCCAGTTCAGCAGGATGTATTCAGCTATCAGGCGTTGCGGTATCAGTTTGAGAAACTCGCGGACCTTGAATTGGACGATCTGGATACCCACATCATCTTCAACCAATTCGAGCGGCCCATGACGGATAACCAGGGTGCCTATCGTAACCAGATTGTAAATCTGTTCTTGGACAATGAGGTATTCAAGCCTTTTATCAATCCGAACCATCTGTCGCGGAGCAGCGTATTCAGGAAGTACATCAACAAGCGGAACTACCGGATCGATTCAAAAGTCGAGATTGGGAAGGTTTATGAGGAGATTAAAAATCTCATGAAGAGCGTTTTGGGCGTAGACATTGGGGAGGCGCTATGAAACTGGGGACATTACGGTCTGGACAGTCGGAAGCGGGAACAAGAGACAACCGGGCAGTCGCCGTAACGGTCAAAGACATTCCAGTCGGGGATATTCAGGTAAAGGAGAATATTCGCCAGGAGTATACGGAAATTGAGGAGCTTATCGAGAGCATCCGGCATTATGGGCTTTTACAGCCGATAACGGTCTATCCCGGAGGCGAGGGGTACATCGTCAAAACCGGGTATCGGCGGTATAGGGCGTTCCAAAGGTTGTACCGGGAAGAGCCGGAGCGGTTTCACAGTATCCGGTGTATCGTCTCCGATGCCGGGAATATTGCGGTGATCCAACTGGTTGAGAATATCCAGCGGGTGGATTTAAGTACCCTCGACCTGTACCACGCCTTATCCACCCTTCGTAAATAAAACCTCACCAACCAGCAAATTGCCGAGGTCATGGGAAAGAAGAAGGGCTATATAGATAACCTCTTTGTCACCATCAATGAACTCGATAAAACTGATTGGCTCAAGGAATATCTGAAAACTCACGTTGACGTGAGTTTTCAGGATGTCATTGATACCAACGGGATCGCTGATACAGCTAAACGCTTCAATCTTTTGGAACAACGGAATAGGGGAGTGTTCAGTCAGAAAGCGCTGCGGGAGCAGGTTAAAACCATAAAGGAGGGGGATAATCCGGCAACCGGAACCCCTGGTACCGTTCCGGACTGCCTGGCAATCCCATCAGCGGCCAATATGGTTAGCATGGGCGAAACCCCAATTGCCGTTTCGGATACCCCGGAAGTCCCGGCTTCTGCCGAGGCCGCCGGTAAGGCCCATCCCCAGAGGCCAGCGGCTACCGGACGGGCGGACTTGAATGTCCAAGCCCAAAAGATGCGGGTGG
>JAITBO010000412.1 GCA_031283505.1 Treponema sp.
CCCCGCCCCTTGGGGCGCTTCCTACTGGGGGTGCGGGGGATGTGTTCCCCCGCATACACAAAGATTTCACGGAGAAATCTTCGATACCCCGCCGCTCTGCGGCGGGGAGGTTCATTATAGGACAGAGGAATCAGTATGGCCAATATCATCGATCTTCGGGAAACATCCCCTGGTCACTGGCAGGCAAAATATCAGGGAAATTACGGTATCTATACCATTTGCATAACCATCAGCGAGGGGAAAATAACCGGATTCTCCTGTTCATGCCCAAGCAGCAGATACCCGTGCAAGCATATTGCCATGATCGAAAATGCAATTGCGGAGCGGATAGCGAAAAACAAAAAAACGGGGGGAAATAAAGCGACAGACGCTGAAGAGATATTAAAAACGTTAAGCCGGGAAGAACTGTATAAATTTATTGTCAGGCTTATACGATATCGATATAATGCCGATTTAACCAATGCCGTAATGTTGGAGTTTTCACACAAAATAGAAAGTCCGCATCAAAATAAATATTCCCTTGTTTTACGTCAGGCATTGGAAAAGGTAAAGCTTGATGAAGACTATTACGGGGAAGACTGGATTAGTATTGATGTTCTGGATCAATGGCTTGAAAAGGCCCGGGATTATCTTAACCAACGCAACTACCATGAGGCGGTATTGGCAGCCCAGGCTTGCATTGAAGAATTCGCCTATTGGCAGGAAAATTCAGACAGCGATATTAGTGAATTGGTATATGACGGGTATCAGAGCGAACCCTTTGAGGTTCTCACCGGCGCGGCCAGATCTCAAGAAGTAAATATCCGGGAACTGTTTGATTATTGCATGAAGGAAATGCCGAAAAAAAAATACGCGGGAACCATGGCGTATGACAATTTTAATGATTTGCTGTTGGAATTACTAAAAGCAGGGAAAGAAGAACTGAATGCCGGCGCGTTTATCTCGCTGCAAAATAGTTTGTTGGAAAGTGTAACGGACAAGAGTTCTTATGAGGCGCAGAAGATATTGCAGCGGGAGATTGATTATTATAAAAGCAGGCATAAGTATAAAAAAGCATGGGAAATAATCGAAGAAAATATTCAGATCGTTGCTTTCAGAAGAATGCTTGTTGAAAAGAAAATCGAACAACGGGATTATGACGCGGCGAAAAAGCTCATCTATGATTTTGTTAATGCAGATCCCAAAAGGGAAAGGCATCCTTCGGAATGGGATGATTTTTTGCTGACTATTGCAAAAGAAGAAAAGGATACCCCGGCCCTGCGTAAAATTTCCCGTATATGCATTGACGATTATTTTAGAGCGGATTATTTTCCCCTTTATAAATCTACATTTACAGACGGCGAATGGGCGGAAGCCATGGAAGATCTTATTACCTATTACAAAAACAAGACTCGGGGTTTTAGCTCTTCCGTTGCGGATGTCTTGACTGCCGGGAATGTGGCCGAACGACTGCTGGAGTATATCGAAAAGTATCCGTTCATTGAAAATCTGGATAAATATTACACCGTCTTTGCCAAAGCGTTCCCCGAAAAGACCCTTGCCCTGTTTCGGAAGTCTGTTGATCGTTATGCGGAAAGCAACACCGGACGTACCAGCTACGAGCATATAGCCGAATTACTCAGGAAAATGACCGAAATACCCAACGGCGGCGCGGTTGTAACCGGAATGATCAATGAATACCGGACCCGCTACAAAATACGCCGCGCCATGGTTGAAGTCCTTGACAGGGTGCAAAAAAACCTGGACCTCCTCCGGACCGATCCGCGCTCATCCTTCGTCTAGATACGCGGAGCGGTTTTGCGTCAAAACAGCGCGGATGGACTTCAGGCCTGTTGTATGTTGAGAGACTTAAAACTTCGGTTATAGTTCCGTTCTGATTATACTTTATCTTTGTTTAACCGCAGGGCAACTTTCACATCATGCGCCTCCCCCCGGTCAACAAACCCTCAACAAGCCGCCCATCGCCGGTTATCAGCGCCTGAAACTTCGTGCTTATCCCTGCCCGCAGCTTTCCTTTGGCCTGCCGCCTTCTTTTTGTCCCTCACCATGACGGTGGACTTTCATCGTCGTACTATCTATTATTACTTCGTTAAAGGCTATCCCTTCCTCTTCCCGGAGGCTTAACAGGATTTTTGCCCATAATCCCCGTTCATTCCCCCGTGAAAACCGGTCGTATATTATATGCCAATAGCCGTATTCGCAAGGCAAATTCCGCCATGAACAACCGGTCCTCAGTATATACAGAATTGCGCAAAACGCCTGGTAATGTGATACTTTGGGCGGACGCCCTTCCCAGATGTAATTGCCTTCTATGATGGGCAAAACCTTCCGGTTAAACACTTCTTCGCTTATTGGATACACGCACTTGTTTTCCTCCATAATGCCTTTCCTCTCTGCCTTTATCTTACCATAGCCCACCCGGTATTTCAATCTTTACTAACAGCGTCTGGGTAAATACTAAATGACAGGAATAAAGTCCGCAGATTACACGGATTTCTCGTATAAAAACTCCTCATAATCTGCAAGCGTAATTTGTAGGTATTTCGTGTTTTAGCCCTCTTGTTTATCATCCCGTTTAACATTTACATCCTGTTAGGTTTCGATTCCCAATTCCCGGACTTTTTGGGCTCCGATTTCCCGGAGCAGGTACTTTTGGATTTTTCCGCTGGACGTGAGAGGAAAGGAGTCCACAAAAAAGATATATTTGGGTATCTTGAAGCGGCTGATCTGGCCGCGACAGAAGTCCCGCACATCTTCTTCGGTCATGGCAGCGTCCGGGTGGAGGATGATAAAGGCCCCTACTTCCTCTCCGTACTTCTTGCTGGCGATGCCCACCACTTGTACGTCTTTTACGCCCGGCATGGCGTAGAGGTAGTCTTCAATTTCCTTGGGGTACACGTTTTCGCCGCCCCGGATGATCATGTCTTTGATACGGCCGGTGACCCGGAAGTTGCCGGCTTCGTCCTTGACGCCCAGGTCGCCTGAGTGGAGCCAGCCCTGTTCGTCAATGCAGAGCCGGGTAGCTTCTTCCATTTTGTAGTAGCCCTTCATGATGTTGTAGCCTCTAGCCACGAACTCGCCGTCCATGTCATCGGGCAGGAACTCGCCGGTTTCGGGATCTGTTATGGCGCACTCGATGGCAGGGAGGTTTTTGCCGACTGTTCCGACCTTCACTTCCAAAGTGTCATCAGCGCAAGACATGGTGCATCCAGGGGATGACTCT
>JAITBO010000313.1 GCA_031283505.1 Treponema sp.
CCCCGCCCCTTGGGGCGCTTCCTACTGGGGGTGCGGGGGATGTGTTCCCCCGCATACACAAAGATTTCACGGAGAAATCTTCGATACCCCGCCGCTCTGCGGCGGGGAGGTTCATTAAAATTTCAGATGGTTTAATACCTCGAGGCTTGCCTCGGCTGAAAGCAAGCATACAATGAAGGGATGAGCCAATTAATCCATAAAAGACATAATGTGAGTATAATGTATCATATAGAATGCCCGGCAAAATATAGAAGAGCGGTAATAACCAAAGATGTGGATGAAAAATTGAAGGAAATTTGTAAAGAGATAGAAGAAAGGTATGAGATACAATTTCTGGAAATAGGAACAGAAAAGGATCATGTGCACTTTCTGGTACAATCGGTTCCCTAACGTGAATGTGATAATGTATCACTACTATGTGAAGCCCCCGTTTCCCCCGCCGCGGGTCTTTAATCCGCCCGCGGATATCCAGTGTCTCCATCTGCTCTCTCCTCCCAAGGATTGCTTCATGTTATCATGCTAACCCGGATTTGTGTATAAGCTGAAGGCATCTAAATGGTAGACCTCTGGGGGCCTCATGTGCTTTTCTCTACCAGGACCCCACCCCTTCCCGTGCGTTCCCGAAAACCTAATCAGGGTCCATAGGGGGGCTACCGTTTATACACATCTTTTGCGATAGCCCACTTTCTATTGTTACCCGGGACGGAAGTGTTTTTAATATCCATCAGAATCAAAAAAATTACCGCGTATTCAAGAAACAAAAACGAACCTATAATTGAGGCTGTCCCAAGTCCTTGGGACAGTTGGTCTTATATATAAAGCGGGCTTAACGCCGTAAGGTATTTAGTATATTCCGCATACGCCTTATTATACGCGGCCACAGTATTACTGTCCGGCAGTATGTTTTCACTATCACTGATTTCAACATGCTCATCGGTCAGGGCCGTTATATGCACCTGCTTTCCCTCTTGTTTCAGCAGGCACCAAAGCGCCTGGATCGCGCTGCCCAGGGCCGCGGATTCGGCGTTTACCGGCCGTTTGACAGGGGTATTCATAATATCCGCCGCCATCTGCCGCCAAACGGCGCTGTTACTCCCCCCGCCGCTTATCCTGATTTCACGGGCCTTGAAACCAAGGCCCTGAAACGCTTCCAACCCGCAGCGCATACCGAAAATTGCGGCCTCCAGGGCGGCCCGGGCAATGTTTTCCCGGCTAAAGTTTGCGGCGGTAATGCCGTTTATACCGGCCCTGCCGCCGGGAAGGTTAGGGGTCCGTTCCCCGTTAAAGAAAGGCAAAAATACTATCCCGTCCGCTCCGGGCTTGGCCTTTGCCGCCAGGCCGTCCAGTTCCCGTACGCCAAGGTTAAAGATGCGCCTGGTTTCTTCGGTGGCAACCGTACAATTCATCGTACAAAGAAGGGGAAGGTAGCCTCCGGTGGAGGAATTAAACCCCGAAAGCCCGTTCTTTGGATCCCCCAGGGGCGTTTCCGAATAGCCGAATAGGGTTCCCGACGTTCCAAGGCTCATAGACAGGAACCCTTCCCGAACCGTACCGGAACCGATGGCACTCATCATGTTGTCTCCGCCTCCTGAAGAAACCGGTATACCCTGGGGAATCCCGAAACGTCCGGCCGCCGCGGCGCTGACGAAACCATTGGGCTCATCCGAATTAATAATGGGAGGCAGCAAACCCAAGAGCTTTTCGTCAATTATGGCGCACATTTTCTTTGACCAGGAGCGGGTTTTGCCGTTAAAAATAGCCGTACCCGAAGCGTCTCCGCACTCAGCCTTGTATTCGCCGGTAAAACGGTAATTAAGGTAGTCGTGGGGGAGCATAACATAGCGCAGCCGGGCAAAGGCTTCACTTTTATGCCGTTTAAGCCAAAGTATCTTGGGGGCGGTAAAGCCGGGCAGCATGAGGTTACAAACCTCCGCTATGACCGCATCATCCCCGCCGGCTGCCTCGGTGATTAGGCGGCATTCTTCGGCGGTGGAGGTATCGTTCCAAAGCTTTACGTTATACAGGGCCTTGCCTTCCGCGTCCAGGGGCACAAACCCATGCTGATGTCCCGAAATCCCTATAGCGGCGATGCTGTTTTTTTCTTCCTGCGAAAAAGCGGAAAAACATTTTTCCAGCGCCGCATCAAACCATTCCGTTTTCTGTTCACGGGTCCCGTCGTTTTCCGCGATAAGTTCCACCGGCTCCTGACTGGAAGCGATGATGCGGCGGGCCTTCCAATCGTACAGAACTACCTTGATACTTTGGGTACCCATATCGATACCGGCGACAGTTTGTATCATCTAAATTCCTCCGTGGTTTCCGCCCATTATAGGAAGTATAGATACTTCATACTAGTCATCGATGTGAGATTGAAAAGAATTGAGAAAGATCGAAAAGGACAGGTATTTGATGTCTTTTCTGATGTCTTAAACAGCGAATTTTGCATATAGCACCCATAACAAAGCCTTGCCCCGCTTACTGTTACGGCCGTCCTTTTTGCGCTGCAGTTTCCCTGCGGGTTAAAGCCATAAGGCAAAGCGGCGCAAAACAAAACCCCCGGCCCTCCAAGACAAAAACCGCCTACGGGCGGGGGGAGGTCCAATAAGTTTGAAAGATGAATTTTTAATCATTTTTTGTGTGTATAAATGCAAAACAACAACCTCTTTGACCGGAGTTTTGAATTTTTATGCAAGAAAATTTGAAAACTCATACTTGTTGGACAGCCCCTGCCATAATTCTTTTCAAGAATTACTACCGATTTGATGAAGTTGCCATATATACCCCCAAGGGTCTTTTTGCATCGCAGTTTTAGATCCGGTCGGCAATGATGACATCTGGACTTC
>JAITBO010000052.1 GCA_031283505.1 Treponema sp.
AGCCGTAAGACACAATCCGGCTGCCGCAACTAAAATTTTTCTCAACCTTTCCATTTTTCTACCTTCCTTTTGATTGATTGGATATAAGTTTCTCTATGAAAATACAAGGTTTTTGAAAAGAATACAATACTAAATTTATCGTTTTTTTTATTATTAAGGTGGTTTTAGAATAAATCGGGTTGTGGAATTGGCTTATTTAAGATAAAAAACCGGAGAGGAAAATGGTTAAGGGTGACTGGATCGTCTTTCCAAAAGAAATGCGGTGTAAAAACTGGGTCAACGGCATTGAAGTCCATTTTCATTTCAATGAAACCTGTCAAATTGAAGGAAAGATACAGTATATTCCTCCTCATTTGATTGAAAGGATTCCCTTTATCCTTAATCCGGCTACTTTCCTGTTCAGGATACAGCGTCAGGCTACCCTGATGTTCAGAAAGATCTACTATAAAAAGTATCAGGGTTCCCTGCCTGCCCATCCGCCTGCCGTCAGGATTACAGATACGGACGAATTTCCTGATTGCCTTGATCGGCCTGCTCCGCAAGCTCATTGTTCTTCTGAATCTCCTCCAGCATGGAGAGAGCCAGATCCGTAATGGGAGAACCCTCCTTCCACCCGGAATGAAAGCCATTGGCTATTTTGATAATGGAATGATCCAAATCCGTTAAATCGTGGAGTACAATCTCAAAGGCATCCCCATAATAAGCCGCAAGCCCGTCTATAGTGGTTTTATAGGAATCCAGGATCAGCCGATCTGCCGCTGATAACAAGTTTTTTGATTTCGCCATACTATGTTCCCCTTTGAACCTTGACCGGTAAACCCGCTTCAAGGCAGATACCAGGATGTAAATTTAGTTCAGTGAGCCTGTTCCAAAACTAATTAAAATAGGTAAACCCCCGGCTTTGCCAGGGCGACTATAAGAGTTTGACATTTCCGGGAGTATTAAAATTTTTCAAATTTGTACAGTGCTTGATGTTGTAACAGTACAGGGCAAAAAGGTTACTCCGGTATAGGATAAATTGAGTTGAGCAAGATGTGACCAAAAGGGTGATCTTTTCGCTCGTGAATTAGCTGCCTTAGAGGGTGAACGAATCGCTCGTTATTGACAGGTACTGGCGTTTATCTTCAAAACTGGTTAAGGTATAAATACTATTGGGTCAAATTTCGAGTTTTGTTATCCGGGTGGCTGCCAGCCAAAACGCGCAAGGGATAGAAGCGGAATAAATTTTGACAGGTAAAGCCTGTCAAAATTTATTATAGCGGATAGCCCGGTCGCCGCATGGAAACGAAGTTTCCATGCGGCGATGCGCCCGATATAAACTCGACATTCGGCCTATTAAAGAATTGAGGTGGGATATGCGTTACTATAGTACCAGAAGCCGGTCAAATCCGGTCAACTTCGCAATGGCGGCTCTTACCGGACTTGCTCCGGACGGCGGTCTCTTTGTACCCGAAGAAATCCCCCGGTACTCCCCGGCGGTCTGTTCTTCCCTGGGAACCATGGATTTTTATGACATCGCCTTCGAGACTATCAAGCCTTACGTATATCCCGATATACCCGGCGTGGTTTTGGAAGATATAGTCCATTCAGCCTATCCCTTTACCGCCCCTCTGGTAGAAGCCGGCAACCGGCTGGTATTGGAGCTTTTTCATGGTCCTACCGCAGCCTTCAAGGACTTCGGCGCCCGGTTCATGGCCCGGGCCTTCTCTTACCTCCGCCGCAACGAAGAGCGGCCTCTGCATATCCTGGTAGCTACTTCCGGGGATACCGGCGGGGCGGTAGCCGATGGCTTCTTCGGTATAGGGGGCATCTTCGTGACGGTACTCTACCCCAAAGGCCGGGTATCCCCCCTCCAGGAACGCCAGATCGCCGGTCTTGGCGGAAATATCTCTGCCCTGGCGGTGGAAGGGAGTTTTGACGATTGTCAAGCCCTGGTAAAAGCCGCCTTCGCTGACGCCGATCTCAGGAAGCGGCTAGTCCTTTCCTCAGCCAATTCCATCAATGTTTCGCGGCTTATCCCCCAGGCGGTGTATTTCGCCGTTGCGGCAGGCAGGGCCATGACGGACCGCGTCGATCCCGATGGAGAAGCGACCCCCAGGGACCCGGCTATACCGGACGACGGTACGGGGAGCTTGCTGCGGAAGGGCGTCCCCCTTACTATCTGCGTTCCCAGCGGGAATTTCGGAAATTTAACCGCCGGGCTCTATGCCATGAATATGGGCGCTCCAATCCGGGGGTTTATCGCCGCCACTAACATCAACAAGACCGTGCCGGACTACCTTGCCACCGGAGATTACCGGATCCGGCCATCCCAGGCGACTATCTCCAACGCCATGGATGTAGGGGCTCCCAGCAACTTCGAGCGCATGGCAGCCCACTGGTCCTATGATGAACTCAGGCGCATGATACAAGGGATCCCGGTTACCGATGACGAGACCAGGGCGGTTATTACGGCTGTTCACGAACGCTGGGGTTACTATATGGATCCCCACAGCGCGGTAGGCTGGAAAGCTGTGGACAAGCTCATCAAAAATCAGGGCGGCGGTCAGGACCCGGAAAACAGCCCCCTTGCGATGTTGGCTACCGCGCACCCGGCTAAATTCGCCGAAACTGTAGAACCCCTCACCGGTCCTGTGCCGGTCCCCGCCTCCCTCAAAAGGGTGATGGAGCGGGAACCCAAAGCCCTGACTATATCGGCGGATATTGCCGCTTTAAAAGAAGTTCTATAAACCCTTACGGAAACGCCGCAACGGTTTATAGAAAAAGGCCCGTGGATGATTCCGTTTTATTAACTACCGGGAGTATAGATGTCTATAAACGTTCCGCGGGCCTTTGATTTAACGGCTCTAATAGACTGCCGTATGTACCTCTTCGTATTGTGATGTTTCCGCAAATTCCGCTTCCAGCGCTTCGGCGGTGGAATAACCGGTGGCTTCACCGGCAAGCTTGTCGGCGTACTGCGGGGATTCACCTTCATTTTTGAATTCCGGTTTGAATTCTATATGTTCGGCGATAATGGAAATCCGCGAATGGCGTTTTCCGTCCTGACCAGTCCACCGGCTCTGCTTCAGCCGACCCACGACCCGGACTCCTCGGCCTTTACGGCCCAGATTGTAGCAATGTTCGGCCAATTTCGCCCAGGTTTCCACGTCAAAAAAGCTCACTTCCTTTTCCAGTCCCGAATCCTGCCTAAAGAACCTGTTGGAAGCAAGGCTGAAGGTACACAGCGAAGTTCCTTTGGGAGTAGTACGTAACAGGGGATCTCTCACCAGGATACCTTCGATGAGGATGCTATTGAGATTATTCATAAATGCCTCCGTTTACGGCATAGTCCGGCAAGCAGCAATGTTGCCGGTCACAGGCTGTTTACCGAACCGGTTTAACAAACCGGATCGTATAAATTGCTTGTGATACCCTATATATGGGACTACTTTGTATGGTGCTTCAATGAAAAAAAACTTTTTTTAAAAAATGAGGCTTTCACAAAACTTCAGTTTTGAAACTGGCTCTATTTACTTAACATCTCACCTTAGGGCTCTCCCCAAAATAAATACTACATATTGAGTACCGAAGGTTGTAGAGTATAATTCCATTCCTTGTGGAATTTGTCCCCCCGTAGTTTTATCTCTAACATCTGTTCATCAGTT
>JAITBO010000162.1 GCA_031283505.1 Treponema sp.
CGGATCTGGGACAGTTCCTTGGTGAAAATCTCTATCCCGTCCATGGAGAAATACTCCGGGGTCAGGGGGGTTATCACCTCGTCCACGGCCCCGATGATGGCCCGCTCCAGTTGGGAGAATGAGGGGGAGCAGTCAAAGACGGCGAAGGCGTACCCCAGGACGGAAAGGTCGGCTATGAGGAATTCAAAGGCTTTCGGGTTTTTTATCAGTTGGGTTTCGGCAAAGGCCGTCAGGTTGCCGTCCAGAGGGGACACGGGCAGGAGGGAGAGATTGGGGGCGATCCCGGTGATGGCCTGGACCGTCTCCGCCTTGCCGGTCAGAATGTCGGCCAGTTCGTAGTTGATGGGGGACATAAGGAACCAGCTAGAGGCGTTCCCCTGCTGGTCGCAGTCGATGAGGGCGGTCTTGCAGCCGCAGCGGGCAAGGCCGACGGCCACGTTTCCGGCGCAGCTTGTCTTACCGGTGCCGCCTTTCTGGATATGGAAGGCTATGGTCTTCATGGGTTACTCCGGTAACTCTTTATGTTACTCTTGTAACCTATTGTAACTCATGCGTACTTTTTTGTAAACTATGATTATACACTGATTACGGTAAGGATTTTTTCATATCTGCCTAAACCTATTACTTCTTCCAGAGCGTCCTTTGGCCTTTCAGATTCAATCCAGTCTGATAAATCGGCGTCTTTTGAATCCCTTTTTCGGTTTAGAACGTCTTCTTTATTTTGGGCTAAATTTGCGGTAGCTGTATTCCCGGGAACCTTCCAACCTTTTTGCGGGATTTCCTTGTTTTTCATAAACCGTATTTTTTCGGATACCACACAAAAGTTGATAATACCGTTAGAGCTCAAAACAACAATGAGCGGCTTGCTTGCAAGTTCGACATAGCGAATGGCGGTAGCAGTTAGTGATGTTTGGCATAAATCGGCCATTCCGATTATACCGTCCAACCCTATGGGATAATTTCCCTGGTAATCTCTGAAAAGGTCCTCCGGCATGAGTAGACCGGAAGCAAAAATATCCGCTTCTTGTTCATAGTAATCCTTAGAGATAAATCCAGCGTTTGATTTATGCAGCCCGTCAGTATTGATACGGGGATGATCGTCCAGGAAGTAGTGTCCTAATTCGTGGGCAATACTAAAGCGTTCAAAGCCTGAATTGTGATAATATGTGGAGTATACGATACAATAATCATCCCCTACCCGGACCAACATTCCTGAAACGCCGTCTGTGGAATCGTTTTTGGGGTATAAGATTATATCTTCCCGTTCCACAATGGAAAAAAGGTCAACCGGCAGGGCGCACAGGCCGTATTCTTTGAGTTTGTTCTCCGCCCTGTTCCGTATGGTGGCCTTGTCAAGAGGTTTTATCATTTTTTTGGTTCTTTTGCGCCATCATTGAGATTATATTTTGTATAAGTTCACGGTCTTGGGCTGTTATTTTTTCCGAATCTCTAAAAGAAACGCTTGTCTGCGGCTCGTCCACGGTTCCAAGAAGATAGTCCGTGCTAACCTCAAGCGCCTTCGACAGTTTCCTCAGGGTATCAAAAGACGGTTTTCTCGCCTTGGTCTCAAATTGGGCGATTGAGCTTGTGGGCAGCCCGGATTTTTCCGCGAGCTCGCTTTGGGTTAGGTTGCGCACGGCGCGTATTGTTTTCAGCCGCTCCGCAAATTCATCGGACATAGCCTTCCTCTATAAAAAAAGTATCTTGTTAGGAATAACTATTATTCCTACTATTGACAAATCAGTATCCACTTACTATATTGTAGACATAAATATTATACCGGTCAAGGTATAATATCTTGGATGGCCCTTTATGGCCGTCCAAATTCTAAAAAGTCCTGGTGGGACAGGTCAAAGTCTAGTCCTTACTACAGGGCAAAGGAGCCAGTATGGCTAAATCTCATCACGTAGTTCCGGCCCCGCAGGGGGGCTGGAACGTCAAAAAGGGTGGTTCCAGCCGGGCAAGCGCCCATACTGAAACCAAAAAACAGGCCGTTGACCTGGGGCGGGAGATCAGCCGCCACCAGGGGACGGAATTGGTCATTCACGGGAATGACGGGGTCATCCAACAAAAGGACAGCCACGGCAACGATCCCAGAAACATTCCCGGCTAAGGAGGGAAACATGGCCAGATGTACGGCTACCAGGAACCTTGAGGTTCACCACAAGCGGGTTGATGGTGGAAACGGACTTGAGAATGCCCAGGTATTATGCCCCAAATGTCATGCCAATACCAGTTCCTATGGGACGCATGGGCATAATCCGCCTGATTTTTCCGAAAAAACGAGGCAGGAAGCCCTTAACCGGGCCAGTCATCGGTGCGAATGCGCGAAAGACAATTGCCACAGTTGAGGTTTGAGGAGATTTTTTCCCTCATTTCGATCATAAAACAAAAGGAGTGAACACAATGGTAAGAACCATTTCACTTTCACAGGCTAAAAGTTTGATCCGGCAGATCCAGAACAAACAGAAACAGGCGGTCAGCCAGTACAACCAGGCGGTTCGGGATTACAACCGCAAGGTTGATCAGGCTGTTACCCGGTACAACCAGGAGATCAGCCGGATTAACCGGGGGTAAAGCCATCGGTGGCCGGTTCCTGCGCCGAATACGGCCTCTGTTTTTTCTTGATAAATGATTCAAAGTGATGCATACTGATGATACTATGCCGCAAAATCCGCTTTATAACTCCCAGGGGGAACAGGACGCGCCAAAGCGCATAACCGCCAGCCTGCCCCGGGGGGATTACAGCAAACTTGAGAAGATCGCTTATAAAAAGCGGGTTTCTATCGCGTGGGTAATCCGGGAGGCGGTTACTGAATACATACATGAGGCGAAAGATGAGCCTAGATAGAAGCGCGGAATTCCGCGCCGTCATGCGGGGCGTTTCCCGGTGGAGCGCATATAAGGGGAACGATTACGGGGTGATTGCCGGCGACTCGCTGGAGGTACTCCGGGCCGTGCCCGATCATTCCATAGGGCTGATCCTGACGGATCCGCCGTACCATACCACCAAGAAGAAAAACATCGTCAACGATACCGCCTTTCAGGAAGACCGGGATTTTCTTGACTGGATCGCCCAATATATCGCGGAATGGAAACGGGTTTTGCGGCCTAATGGAAGCCTGTTTATGTTTTGCTCTTCGGAAATGGCCGCTAGGCTTGAATCGCTGGTGGCCGCCTCGTTTAACGTGCTCTCAAGCGTTGTCTGGACAAAGCCGAATGAGCCTGGCTTCGACGGGTGGAAGCAAAAGATGAAGAAAGAGGCGCTCAGGCAATGGTACGCCCATACCGAGCGTATCATCTTCGCCGAGCCGGCCTTTGAGGGCAATCTTGGCAGGTCCTATTTTGCCAACTTTATGAAACAGCAGCGGCAAAAAGTGGGTATCAGTACCCATGACCTTGCGGAAATTACTGGCTTTTATGGGAAAGTCAATCACGGCGGCACCATATCCAACTGGGAGGCGGGCCGGAATATCCCCAGCAAGGAACAGTATCAAAAGGTCGTTGATGTTTTTCTGGCCAGCGGTAAGATCAAGTCCATGCCGGAATATGAGAATATAATCCGCCCCTTTATGGTCAATTCGTCTGTGGAATTTACCGATGTCTGGAATTTTCCGTCCGTGCGTCCCTACAAGGGCAAGCATCCGGCGGAGAAACCGATCGATATGCTGAAACACGCTATTATGGCGACAACGTATGAACATGATATTGTTCTCGACTGCTTTTCAGGCTCAGGAAATACGGGAATAGCGGCCTTGTCGCTTAACCGTAAGGCCATTTTGATTGAAATTGATCCTGTTTGGGCGCAATCAGCTGGGGGAAAGCTGGCCGCCATGGGTGAACCTGAGGCAAAACAGCAGATTCAGCGAAAAAATTACCTGCGGATTCCCGAACCGGCACCGCTTTTTCAGAATTTTATGTAACCTTCCTCCTGGTTTTTACGGAGGATGTCGTTCATCCATAGCAGGGTGTTCACTATGCCGATGTCCCTGACTACCACGTTGCAGTAGTGGTGGCCCCAGCCGAGATTGTAAGGCCGATGGTTGAAAGTCCCATACCTCAATTCCTCGATGTGGAAGAGGTTAAGGCTCGTAACGGTGAGGTCGATGACTTCACGGCCCTCCGCCTGCTCAAGCCGGGTAAAAAAGCCCCGCCCCAACAATTCCTCAAGACAAAGCGGACAAATGGCGTTCTTGCGGCTGTTAATTATTCTGGCCCGGATAAGTTCATCATGGTTCAGCAATCCTTGGTTTTGTGCTTTTTCAATGACGCTGCTTTTCCGTTCCGCCGCATCGCTTTCCTTCATGCCATAGTCAGCGGCTATGGACAGCGCGTCCTTGCAATACCAATAAACCGCCTCCAGTTGCAGTCTGGTCTGTGCCATTATTCCGGAAGGAGCGTACTCATAAGCGCGTATGCCCGCCCCTTTCGATTTGGTCTCAGTGAACCCATAGGTTATTTTCCCACCGTTTTCGGCAGCAGTCGTCGCGGGTATCCGGGCGACGAATTCGCCGCCAAGCGGGGCTTTCCGGGAATTAGCGGGTGTCATACCCCGCTCAAAAGGGTTGTATGCGTTCCATTGTTCCCGGGTCTCGTAAAACAAGAGCGCGTTTTTCCCCAATTCCAGAGACTGTCTCCGCAAGTCAGATACTTTTTCAGAATATTCGCCGGGATTCAGCAGAACAATATAACCGTTTTCATAATTCATGCGATAGATTGTATCGTTCAGGAATTTGGGGAATTGGCTGTAAGGGATAAGGATCGTACTGTTACGTCCGACCCGGTTCTGATATATTTCATCATCATCAGCGCCTCTTGTCTGACCGGTTTTGTATATTTTCCGGTCTAACAGGTTCGGAAGCCTCGCTAATTTGGCCATGTTCTCAAATTCCTTTCCCTCTATTTAAAAATTCTAAAGCCGCCGTCCTTTAGGGCGGCGGCCATTGCGCCCAGCTTTCACTTCAATCGGCTATTGGCAACCGTTGACGGCCGTTTTTACGGACCGGCGGGGGCGGGAACCTTGATGTAGGCTGTTCCCGATACCTGGCCGCTTTCCCCGGTTCCCGTTGCCGGGGGCTGGGAAAAGACAAGGTAGGCGTGGAGCTTTGACTGGTCCCCCTGGTCGATGCTAGCGAGGGACACGACAATCTCCCCGGCCTGTCGCGCCGCTTCCCCGGCAAGGGCCTTGCCTGACGCCTCATCATAAACCACAGCTACGGCCTTGTCCGTGGCCGCGCCGATGGCCGGGGAGAACGTGATCTTACCTTTGCAGGGGCGGTTCCGTCGTTCTCGATGGCCGCTGCGGTGATCCCTGGATTGTAGAGGCCGCCGTCAAAGATTTTGAGCTTTGCCGGTTCCCATGCCCGGTCATCGAACAGTTCCTTGTTGA
>JAITBO010000217.1 GCA_031283505.1 Treponema sp.
CAAAGAATATTCTTGAAAGATTCGGATATTAAGGAAAATTTTGAGTTAAAAAATTACGATATTGTTACAATTCCTGATGCCAGCGAATGGTGGCCGATAACATCGCCGCAGAAAGATACCCAACTCCTGGAATCTATGGGACAAAATCCTACAGATTTCCAGGCTAATTGAACAGAACCGGGCGATACGGCTAAAATAGACGGGTGACGACACCCTTACTGGAGGTACGGCATCTTTCCGTTGGGATAAAAAAGGGCCGGACCTTCCTTCTTGCGGTAAACGACATCAGTTTTGCCATAAACCAGGGGGAAATCCTCGGCATCGTCGGGGAATCGGGATGCGGAAAGACCCTTACCGCCCTGGCTATCCCCGGCCTGTTGCCTGGCGGCATATCAATTACCGGCGGGGACGTTATTTTTGAGAACCGGAACCTTGCCGCCCTGAACATTCGGGAACTCTGCGAGATACGGGGCAAGAGCCTCTCCATGATTTTTCAGGAGCCCATGACTTCCCTCAACCCTCTGCTCAAAATAGGCCGCCAAATCGCCGAGCCTTTGGAACTGCACGGTTACACAGACAAAGCCCTCATACGCCGGGAGGTCCTGGGCATCATGGAAAAGGTGGGGCTCCCCGACCCGGAACGCCTTGCCGGAGAATATCCCCACCAGCTTTCAGGAGGTATGCGCCAGCGGGTGATGGTAGCCCTGGCCATGATCTGCAAGCCCAGATTGCTCATCGCCGATGAGCCTACCAGCGCCCTGGATGTTACCATTCAAGCCCAACTCCTCAAGCTGATGAAATGGTTCAATAAAACTCAAGGGACCTCCATCCTCTTTATCTCCCACGACCTTGCCCTCGTAAGCCGTCTCTGTGACCGGGTGCTGGTCATGTACGCAGGGAAACTCGTCGAAGAAGGGCTGGTCCGGGACATTTTTAGCCGTCCCGCTCATGAATATACTAGGGGCCTCATCGGGGCTATCCCTTCCAGGGACCATAAGGGCAAGCCCCTGGCGAACATTCCCGGCAAGGTCCCTTCGATAGATGATGAGGAGAAACTACGGGGTTGTCCTTTCGCCCCCCGCTGTTTCCGGACGGAAGAACGGTGTATTGCCGCCTTTCCGGTTCAGGTGGACCTTGGAGGCGGCCACAAAGCCCGCTGTTTTTCCCCCTCCGGCGGAACTGTGATGAAAAACGGAATACGGTGGGAGGTTCCCCATGCCGGAGCGTAGGCCCTTCGTTCTCATTCGGGATGTGTCCAATACCTACGTGTCCCGTTCTTTCAGCGTTTTTGGAAAAAAAAACGGAAAGTCCGTACTTGATCACATCGATCTTGAAATTCGGGAGGGGGAAATCTTCGGCCTTGTGGGGGAATCGGGGTGCGGTAAGACCACGCTGGCCCGGGCCATCCTGGGGCTGATCGATCATGAAGGAGAAATCGTCATCGGCGGGCTCAGGCAGGACCGCCGCTGCCGGCGGGAAATGGCCCGGAAGGTACAGGCCGTTTTTCAGGACCCCGCCGGTTCCCTCAACCCAACAAAGACCGTAGGCAGCATCCTGGAGGAACCTTTGCGCATACAGGGGGTTAAAAGCCGCGAGGAACGGGTACGGCGGGTAGACGAAATTCTCTCCCTGGTGGGCCTTGATTCCACCTATAAAATCCGCAAACCTTCGGAACTGTCCGGCGGCCAGCGGCAGCGGGTCTGTATAGGCTGCGCTCTCATGCTGGGCCCCAAACTCATTATCGCCGACGAAGCCGTCAGTTCCCTGGATGTATCCGTAAGCGCCCAGATACTAAATCTTTTCCGGGACCTGCACCAAAGGACGGGTCTTTCCCTGTTCTTCATCTCCCACAATCTGAACGTGGTGTATTATCTTTGCGACCGTATCGCGGTGATGTACCGCGGCCAAATCGTGGAGCTTGGCGCAGCCGAAGATATTTATACCCAAGCGGCCCACCCCTACACTCAGGCTCTGCTGGCGGCAGCGCCGGAACTTACCGAGGGGGAAGACGCGCCGCCCGAAGCCGTTCCTGTGCCGGGAATCGCAGACACGGTTTTCCCCGCCGAGCCGGATATGCGCAACGCCTGCCGGTACGCCGGCCTCTGTCCTCGGCGGAACGAATGCGGCGACAAAGACGCAGAGGCCCTGGTGAATATTGCCCACCCGGGAAAAGAACCGCATTATGTACGATGCGCCTTTTGGAGCCGTCGGATGTATCAGAGAAGAGCAATGCTGAGTTACGGCGGCTGAGGGCCATAATCCTGTTGAATTGAACCGCAGGCTGAATGCTAAACTTACCCCACAATTCAGATTCATCACCCGGTTTAGGGCGGATTCCTCCCTCGGAACGCTTTAGCTTGGGGCGGGAAAGGTGGTTGATATGGGGATGCCAGGCGGTTTTCCGCCGTTTAGCCGGGTGCGGGGCTGGCGGATAAGGGGAAAATGAGCGGAAAACCGGGAGGGCCTCCGTTTTTCCCGTTAGAGGGTCTGACCCCTGTATTCAGAGCCGCAACCGCCTCGCCTGGCTTTGCCCTCTGTATAATTAGAGTCTGTCCATAATGTAGACACATTATGGACAGACTACCTTAAAATCTGTATTTTCGTAACCTTTAGGTGAGAAAATGCAAGGTCTGTCCACAAAGCAACCGACTTTGTGGACAGACACTAATTACTGGATGCCCTCGTTCCGTCTGATTGCCAAAGAGAAACAGGCGGACGGTCGCTACCGGAAGGTCTACGAAAAGGAGCCGAGGACACCCTATGAACGGTTGATGGAATCGCCTGATGTATCGGAGGAGTGCAAGGCTGAGTTTCTGCGGCGGAAGGCGGGGAATAACCCGGTAGAACTGAACCGGAGGCTGAACGAGGCGGTTGGGCAGATATTGAAACTAAACCGGGAAAAAAAGTATGGTGAAAAAGGCTCCTGTCAGGAGGATGGTCAGGACCCGGTGGCCTGATTTTGGCTAGGTTTTTGTTTCTGGGCAACCGTCCCTTTTCGACTAGATTAATTATTAGGCAA
>JAITBO010000296.1 GCA_031283505.1 Treponema sp.
TTCAACGGATTAAGCGGATGGCGTATGGATTTAGAAACAAGAAGCGGTTTAAGACCGCCATCCTGTTCCATCTGGGAAATTTGAACATGGATCCTTCCACCATTTAGCCGGAAGAGCCGAAAAAACAAGTATAAGTTAACTTTGATGTTGTTTACTGTAGGTCGTCCTGGAAAAACCCAAACGAAAAATCCTGCTTTTTTAATACTTTATAGACAGACTCTAATTAGTTTTGGGACAGGTTCAACATACGTTCAATTACCCGCATTTCGGGACGTTACGCTTCCCTTCACCCTTCAATGAATAGACCATCTCCCAAAGTCCGGGCAAAAGCGCTGAGGTCTCTGGGGGATACTGATTCCAGAGGTATAGATTGACGGAATACATCCACGCCCCGGCCTCCATCGCGGAGCACACAATAGGCTTCTCTGTTCGCCAGGGTAATATTGAGGTGGAAGCGGGGAGAAAAAACGTCCGGCGCCGCTCCATCCGGGGGATGGGGAACCGCCTCAAGCCCCATCTTCCGCAGGGTTCGCCGTAGCGTCCGGACGCTTTTTTTCGCCCCGGCGTCTTCACCTGCAACAGTAATAGTGAGTTCTACCGGCAGGTCTATGCCCTTTTGACGGAGGGCGCCCCGGTTCAGGGCATAGAGCCGTTCGGCTGCGTCAAACCGTTCAAACCGCCGGGCCTTTCCTTTGAGGAGCAAATATAATTCGCTGTAGGCATCGGCAATCGTGTCCCGTTCCCACTGGGGGTCAAAGCCGGGGATGCTGCGGCGGAGGATATCCCTGTCTTTGAGAAGAAGCCCCTCTTCAAGGTCATAACTTGGGGTGGCGGCATATATCAGAGGAACCTCATAGTCCCGGGCGTTTCTGAGATAGGCCAGCGCCCTTTGAGGATAAGGCTCAAAGGCGTTGTAGTATTGCAGCCATACGTCAGGGCCCAATTCACCCTGATAGGCATCGGCAGTAAAACTGTTTTTGCCGGATTCTACGGTATAGGCGCTATAAGCGCCGGCGGCGATGAGACTATATTTTTGAAAGAGGAGCCGGTGAGACACAGCCCTGTACCGGTAAAGCCAGCGTCTGAAAAATCCCCGTACTGCTTCTCCCGCAGCACTGTAGATCATACGTTCTTCGGCCTTGGCAAGACCAGCGTATGTATTATGAAGAATCTCATGAAGATCCCGTTTGTACCGGTCCGGGTCTATCCCGTAATTGAGCATCCATGACAGATCTCCTAACTTGAGGCAGTCCTCGGCATAAAGCCGGGCCTCCTCAAGACGGCCGGTTATCTGATAAGCCTGGGCCAGATTTACCTTGGAAAGAGGGGAAGTATCAATTTCATAGGCCGACTGGTATTCGGAGAAAACCCGGGGTATCTCCATGCGGCGCAGAAACAATTCTCCCCGCGCAAGCCTGCCGGACGCCCGGTTTCGGGATGCCAGGGACGCATTGGTCCGATCAAAGGCCGCGCCGTATTTATAGAACCGGCTTTCCAGTATTGAAAGGTTGTAATAGGCTACTGCGGTAAATTCACGGTCCCCGATGTTTTCGCCTCCGGCTATAGCTTCCAGATAATGCGCCCTGGCGTCTTCGTAACGAAACATATCCGAATAGATGGTTCCCAAGGTCATGGAGAAATCCGGGTCCGGCCCGAAGGTTTCCAGCGCCGCCCTGAGAAGCTGTTCCCCTTCTTTAAGGCGATGGAGTTTGTAATACATCCAGCCGAGGCTGCCTATAGCCTCCCGGTAATCCGGCGCGGCGGCGAGTACCCGTTCCAGGTACTCTGCGGAAACCGCATCACGATTGAGGTATCCGGCGGTCCGGGACAGGCGGTACAAGATATCGGGATCAAAGGGGAGCAGCGTTTCTACCTTACGGTATTCTTCCCAGGCGAGGCCGTACAATTTGCGGCTGTAATAAAGCGAACCCAGCGCCCAGGGAAACCGCGGATCTCCGGGAAAGAGTTTTGCGCCCTGAGAGTAGAGATCGATAGCCCGTTCCCAGAATTCAGCCCGCTGCGCTTCCGAGGCCGATTCAAACAGATCGTCAGCCCTGCCGGTGATTTCCGCCGCAATATCCGCCCCAGTCCCGGCGTTCCCGTCCTGCGCACGGGCGGCGCTGGTGTTGAGGGCAAATATCAGGAGTAGAAGCAGTGCTACCGGTATACCGGCGGATCCTCCGGGCCGCGAAGGTCCTGAACTGCCGGAACCCAAATCTTTACCCGGCCCCAGCGCAAGGGCCAGCGGCGGACATAGCCATGCCAGAACCCGGCGGCATGAGGCGACAGTTTTACTGTACCGCAAGGAAAATAAAGCATAATGATCCCGCAGTTCCGCAAGATTCTCCAGGGTATACACCGGAGCATAACGGGCCGCCGAGACATCCCGGTACAGGGCGTATACCCCCAGGTTTCGTTTTTCGTCCAACTCACGGGCCCATTCGGATTCCGCCGCAAGAACGGACCTGCGCCTGAACCCGGCCAGGGCAAGGCGGCGGAGGGTGTGAGACCATAGGCGGACCGTTTTTTTCCGGAGATTCCCCGTCAGGCAGGCCGCGATAAACAGGCCCGACCTCATGGCTATGAAGATAACCAGAAAACACCCGGCAAGCAGCAAAACCCAACGTTCCCGAAGAAATCTGCCGGCGCTTCTGCCCAGAGACGACAGTAAAGTTACGCCGGAATCTTCATCCCTTCCTTCTTTGGGAATAAGCCGGGTACGGTTTTCCAGTATCTCTTTCATGAGCTGGTCAAACAGGTCCTGAGGGACCCCTGAGGAAAAGCGGAATTCCTCATCTTCCGCAAGCTGGTCCGTAGTCGGATCAAATTCAATCCAGCCGTATTGGGGAAAATAGACTTCCACCCAGGCGTGCGCCATATCGGAACGAACAGGGTAATAATCGAAAGTGTTCTGCTCCGGGTCGATGAAAAACCCAACCGCCGCCCGTGAAGGGATTCCCAGAGAACGCAGGAGAAGCGCCATGGCAAAGGCATAATAGGAACAGTAGCCTTTCTTTGCTTCAAAAAGGAAATATCCAAGCTGGTCCCCGTCCAGCGCAATGCCGGGCTTGAGGCTGTACCGGTATTCGCCGTATTTAAGCCGTTCGTAAACCGTCTGAACCATTTCCCAATAATTTGTAAGGTCGCCGGTAATTTCCCGGGCAAAATCGGCGATACGCTTATCTCCGCCGTATTCGGTGTAATAAGCAAAATCTTCGGGGGTAAGCCCAAGATCTTCGGGGCCGAATTCCACCTGTTCTCCGGCCAATCCGGTTCCGGCGCGTACCGGGACCGCATCCATAAGTTCAAAGGGATAAAAAGAATCACTGATATGACTTTGAATGGCATAGGCGGAACTAAAGGAAGAAGCGTCCCAGCTTTCAAAGGGAACTATTTCTACCGGCTCGTTCATGCCGATAAAGGCGGATGAATCAAAATTAACCAGAAAGTATTCCTGTTCCATGATCCGGTAATTCCGGACAGGCGCCGGATTCAGTCTGGTCCGTCTGTCGGGCAGCCGCTGGGGGTGGGCCGCCTCGTCTATCGTTTCATGGCGGTAGAATCCCTGCCGGGCGTTATACCCGGAAAGCACAAAACGGCGGAGTAAAAGGTTAAAGCCGTCAAAGTCCCTCCTGACGATGAAGGCCAAATCATCGTTCATCCTGATTTCACTCTCCAGTCTGAGAATTTGGGAAAAATCAAAGCGGAAAAGATTCGGCTGCAAAAGTCCGCCTCCCCTGTCAACCGCTTTCTCCTGTGAAGGCCGGATCATAAGGATGCCCCCGATCAACACAAGGATGAACAGGACTGCGGATGCCCACATTTTTTCTGTCCTTCTTACATGGTATTCAGGTGGAAGCGACAGTAAAAGCGCCAATAACTGTAGAAAAACTACGGCGGCAAAGAGGGATATCATCATGACCGGCCAGCGGTAGGCTTCCTGATCCGCGCTCCGTATCACACAGAAAATGATCAGGAGAATCCCCTGAGCGGCGATAATATCACCGCTCATAAACCGCCGGGAACGGGCCGCAAAAAAAGTGGTCAGGGCGGCCCAATAAAAAGGCGGGAGGAACACAAAACAGTTGCGGTCAAAATCGAGGAGCAGAGAATCCAGCGCCACGGCGGGACCGGAGACCGGAATTCCGGGCAGGGCGATCATGGTCCGTACTGCCCAAGGGACGAGGAGCAGGGTCAAAATCGCCGGGATAGTTTTTATATTCCGCTTCGCCAAAATCCAGGATGAAACAAAGGCGCAGAGCAAGGTTGCCGTAAATACCGGCGTATCCGCCATGTCCCTTGCGGACAGGCGGAATTGCCAGAGGATGGCGAAAAGGGCCGCCGACCTCATGGCAAGCGCCGGCAGGGTCGGACCTTCAGGCGATACGGCAGACTTTGCGGCGGCTTTAGAGCCGGATATGTCTGGCACGGACCCCTCCTTTACCACCGTAGAAACGAACGCAGGCTTCGGCGCTTTTTTCCAGCCTGTCATTCTTTTTTGGCCTTTCAATCAGCGTATCTTCTCCTCTGTAAAGAAACAGCATATCTACTGTCTGTCTGTCGTCCCTTTTTTTAAGAAAAGAATCGAGGGACAGGCGCGGGGCTGTATGTGCACCCTGTGAAACACCGGAAGCATCGCCGGTGACCTCACCCTCAGTCCAATTCCGGGGCAGGGCGAGAATAAGTACACCCTGGACCCCTTCAGGCAAAGGTAGTTCCCAGGCAAACCTCGCCGGGGAAAGGGACAGCGCCGCCGGGCAGGCCAGGGCCGCCGCCAGTTCAGCCGGTCCGCCGCCAGAAATACTGCCGCCAGAAAATCCTATGTCGACATCTATCCCCCGGCCTTCGTAATCCAGTACCAGAGCCAGGGCGTTTTCACAGAGCAGGTCCACTCCCCGGCGGCCCGCTTCGGCGGTGTACAAAACGTTGTCCACCTGCGTATCAATGAGGATGACCAGCCTGGAATGAGGCGGAGGTTCAGGTTCCCCTTCGCGGACAAAGAGATCTCCGGCGTGTCCGTAGAGCTTCCAGTTGATCCGCCGGGGATCGTCCCCTGGAACATAGGGCCGGTGATCGATAAGATCGTCAGTCCGCAGAAAACGAGGCCCGGTCCGCTGTTTAGCTCCTCCGGACTGCACGGACAGAAGCGGGGCCTGTTCCGCCGCCTGGGGCATAACCAGAAGCCGGGGCCCCGGTATCTGCGGCACAATAATGGCGGCCCGGAACAATCCCAATATATCGAAAACAAGCAGCCTGTCCTGTTCGCCATAATAGGCCCCCCTCTCAGGAGCGTTAAAAGGACTTATGTTATTTTCAAGAAAATCGGGATCGAAGAAATGGTCCAGCCGTCTGCCGTCTTTTGTGGAAAGTCCCAAGGCGTAACGTATTAGTATACCGGGCAGGCGGAAGAACCGGCCTTTTCCGGCGAAACCATTTCTGCCGGTATCACCGCCCGTACCCTCCCGGACACAGAATACCGCTCCCGGCTGTCCGGCGCCTATAGCTTCCACCGGAACCCCGGACGGTAAAGCCGGCCCGGCGCCCGGTTCCGGGATTATACGGACAGACAGGGAAACCGCCCGCTTCCAATGAATAAACGCCAGGAATAGTACCGCCAGCAGGCAGTAAAACCATACTGCCAGGAGCGCCGTCCCCAGGAGGGTAAGGACCAGTTCATGTCGTAAGGTTCCGGCAATTAGGCCCAGAACAGCCGCCACCAGGATACATCCTCCCAGCACTTGAGGAACCGGCAGAGGCGGCTTTGGATCGGAAGACGCGGCAGAAGACTTAGGCGCCGGCATCTGACTTGACGGCGTGTTAGGCCGTCTTGATCCCGTTGATTCGCCCAAGACACAACTCCCGAATGAGTTTTTCTCCATGCAAACGGGGATCCCGCAGCTTGAGCCGGTGGACGAGTACCGGCCCCGCCAACGCCGCGATGTCCTCGTCGATAACATAATCCCGGCCTTTCACCAGGGCTAACGCCCTCGCCGCCTCAAGGAGATGGAGGGCAGCCCGGGGAGACGCCCCAAGGGTAAACCCCCGGTGAAGACGAGTATCCCGAACTATATCGGCAATGGCCTCTTTCAGCGCTTCGTGACAGAATACCCCCCTCGCCGCTTCCTGGACTGCCAGAAAATCGGCTTCCCCTATTACCGGCGTCAATCCCTTCAGCACGGTCTCCGAAGGATTTTCGTTCAATATGGCGATCTCCGACTTCCGGTCAGGATAACCCAGGGAAAGACGCATCATGAACCGGTCCAACTGAGCCGCCGGCAAGGGGAAGGTCCCCTCGCTTTCCACAGGATTTTGAGTAGCAATCACAAAAAAAGGCTCCGGTGGCCAGTGGGTAGCATTTCCAATAGTCACCTGCCGCTCCGCCATCACTTCCAGCAGGGCGGACTGTACCTTGGGGGTAGTCCGGTTTATCTCATCCGCCAGGACTATATTCGCCAGTACCGGTCCGGGCACAAACCGGAAGGCGCGACTTTCGGGGTCAAAGACATCAACCCCAGTAATATCATAGGGAAGGAGGTCCGGGGTAAATTGAATCCGCTTAAACAGCAAGGGCGCTCCGTCTGTGCCGGCGATGAGCCTGGCGAAAGTCTTAGCCACCGTGGTTTTCCCCAACCCCGGATTATCTTCAATAAGAATATGCCCCCTGGCGAGAATGGCCGCCGTGAGCAATTCCAGGAATTCCCGCTTTCCCTGAATGACCGCCGCAGCCCCGCCGATCAGGGCTTGAATGGCCTGTTCGGTATTCATATAGATTTAGGATAAATGATAGAAGGGATTGTGGCAAGGCAACGCATTTAACCCTAATTCCACTTACACTTGAGGCTGTTCCAAAACTTCAGTTTTTGGAACAGCTTCCTTGGATTTACTGGAAAAACCGGGTTTTTGACCGGGTTTTCCAAGAGCCTACGGCTCACTTATCTCTAAGGAACTGTACAGGGACTAAAGTTAAGGATCGAAATGTGAATTCCTGTCAGACTATGCCGTTTCATTGACAGTCGTTCCGCCGTAAGGCTATACTCCTGGTATGGAAACGTTGGGTGGTGCATTCAAAGACTTGGTCGTTCAGGCCCTGCAAATTTCCAGGTCTTTTGGAAAGATAACCGAGCATAATGTGTATCAGCAGGCGGTGCAGGAAATCCTGCCGCTTCTGGACAAGATGTCGGATACCCTGTTGCTTCCGGGTTCCGGTATCGGTGGGTTTGAATACCTTGACGATGCGTATACCAAGGCGGTGTCGGGGAAATCATGCCTTCTGCTCCTGGAACATTACAGCAACATGGATTTGCCCCTCTTTTCTTACCTGTTGCGGAAAGAGGGAGAACGGGGAAAAGCGATTGCCGACGCCCTGGTTGCCATAGCCGGTATGAAGTTGAGCGAAGAAAGTCCCGCAGTCGCGGCTTTTACCGCAGCTTTTACCCGCCTTGTCATCTATCCCAGCCGTTCCCTCAGCGGCCTGGACGCCGTAAAGGACCGGGACGAAATAATACGCAGCAATTCGATAAACCGGGCGGCCATGAAATCCCTGCTTGATATAAAAACCAAGGGCAAGCTTATCCTGGTGTTCCCCTCCGGAACTCGTTACCGGCCCTGGGATCTCAGCAGCAAACGGGGCGTGCGGGAAATTGATTCATATATTAAATCTTTCGACTATATGTGCCCTGTGGCGATAAACGGCGAAGTACTCCATGTCCGTCAGGGCGATATGATGGACGACTTTGTTAGCCGCGATGTGGTCCGGATGACCGCCGGTCCCGTCCTCTCCTGTGCCGTTTTCAGGGAAAAAGCCAGAGCGGAGGCCGAAGCTGCCGGAGTGGAAGACAGGAAGCAGGCTATGGTGGATGCGATTATGCGTATGCTGGAGGAAATGCACGTTGACTTGGAGCCGGAGCGGGAAAAAATTCTGCGGGCTGCGGGGGAAGCCTGCAATCCGCGATGGCCGGACAAACCTTAAAAAAAATCCGGGTGGGCATCGAGTGATGCTGTTCGACACCCCACCGGATTAAGAACGGATGTTTTTAAATGCCCATACCTTCTGAGGATGCGGGGATCAGCGAGAGAGGTAACGCCAGTCCCCGCAGAAAGTTCATTGCCTTCTGTGCCTCATCAGTTAGTTAGAGCTAACATATTAGTATCATCTAACAATATTGCGTCTTTGTAAAGAGGAAATATGAAAAAATCGGCAATTTATTTTACCGGAAGACTTCTATACGGAATTTGGGCGCATCTGGCCGCTTTACGGCCAGACAGGGCTATCCACATCTATCCCTTGCGCTGTCGCTTTTAAAT
>JAITBO010000303.1 GCA_031283505.1 Treponema sp.
GTGGGCTCTTTTTCCCTACAGCAACGGCTTCTTTCAGGCAGGTCTGGCGGCCCAGCTTCCCCTTGACAAGGCTGATCTCGTTTTCTCCGTTCCCCTCGTTCTTCAGTACTCGTTCTAACCGGACATTTGTCTTGTAGCAAAACTTCGGGGTCATGCAGACGCATGGCCCCCTTTTTTAGGCGGTTCCCCGTGAAGCGTTTAGTACCCTTCTTTTCTGTTTTTATCCTGTTTTTAACGGTCTCCTGTACGACAACTCCCCAGCGGAATGATTACATGACCGCGGACATAGACCCCATAGAAGCGGGGACGATAACCGCCGGCCTGCCGGCTTTTCTTACCAACCGCCTGCGGCAGGTGGAAATCCTGGTAACCTACCATCCCCGTACCGACACCGTGGTATTTCAGTTCCCCTATCAACTGGTTACGTACCGCCAACACTGGAACACCGTCAACCGCGAAACCCTCCTTGCGGCCATATCCCGGTATCAGAGCGACTTTGCCGCCAAATCCCTCTCCATCATGAGCCGCAGCAAAATGCGGCGGGCCTACGGCGTTTTGGACTCCGTTACTGAATGGGGGACCTTTAAAATCATGATCAATTCCCGCGCCCGTCCCAAAGTCGAGCTGGGCTATGCCTTTGAACAGAACAGTCCCTACTTCGTCATTACCCAGCGGGAAGCCAAAAACGAGAACGCCTCCGGCGACAGCGGCGCCAATACTTCTCTTAGAGTCAGCCTCTATTTTACCCGCGCCCTGGCCGAAGACCTTGCCGCCGCTTTGGACCGCAGCCGCCTTCTTTCCCTTCTGCCCGGCGGGAGGGCGCCGGAATCCGGCAGCGGAGAAGTGGCTCCCGACGAGTATTAGTGGAAGCTGTTCCAAAACTTTAGTTTTGCGGACTCTTGAGCCTACGGCTCTTGCAGTTTTTCAGGCTTTCAGCCGCGAACCAAAGGTTCGACAAAACTGCAAATTTCAAGGCTGCTTTCCCAAAACTGAAGTTTTGGAAAGCCTCTCTTGACAGAAGAATTTTATTTCCGGTATAGTAAACGAACTGCGGCTGTCGTATAACGGCTATTACCCCAGCCTTCCAAGCTGGAGACGAGGGTTCGACTCCCTTCAGCCGCTGCGTGTTTAATTCCAAGAGCCATAGGCTCAAGCCTATGGCTCAAGCCTATGGCTCAAGCCTGTTCCAAAACTAATTAGCCGCCTTTTCCGCCCCAAGCTAAAGCGTCCCGCCCGGTGTTTCCGGGTTTGCCCCAATGACCGCTGACATCACGCGCCGCTCTAGGTGCCGTGCCGTATTCAGTTTTCTGTAAATATCTTGCATAAACAACCATTTTTTTTTAAAATAACGTGAGTTCGATACTTTAAAAGAAGCGGTTTTAGGCGGGGGCGTTACGGGGGTGCAGCCCCCGTTGAGGGGGGAACGGAAGACTTGCTCCGGGCCGCAGGCTTTTCGTAAGTGAGATACGGAGCAAGGCTGTAGTTAGGGGGGAGGCTTCCCCCGCCTAAATATCATCGAACTCATGTTAAGACGGATGGAATCCCTTGAGAGGAAGGAGCGTGTATGAAGGATCGTGAGGAGGGGGCCCATCAGTGTCCTCAGAATGGTTTATACCGGAAGGAATACGAACATGATTCTTGTGGTATAGGGTTTGTAGCGGATATTAAGGGCCGCCCTTCTCATGACATTTTAAAACGGGGACTTGAGGTGCTGGAGCGGATGGAGCACCGGGGCGCGGAAAGCGCGGACAATAAGACCGGCGACGGGTCGGGGGTACTCCTCAAGATACCTCATGGGTACTACAAGACGCTGGTCCCCGGGCTTCCCGAAAGCGGACAGTACGGGACGGGGCTGGGGTTTTTTCCCGGCGGAAAACGGTCCGGGGAGTTGGCCGATGTTATAACCCAAGCTGTCCACGAAACTGCCGATTCTCTGGGGCTTGGCGTGGCGGCCTTGCGGGATGTTCCTACCGACAACCGGGTGATTGGCCGTATGGCTGCCGCCTCGGAGCCTGTGGTAAAGCAGCTTTTTTTGACGCCCAAAGACGGGGAAACTCTAAAGGCCGCTTTCGGCGCGGAGGTTTCGGACCTGGAAATCAGGCTCTATATCTTCCGCAAAAAGCTGGAAAAGGTTCTGGCTGCCAGGGACGAACTGAAGGCCGCCAAAGCCAAAGCCTGCTTCCCCTCCCTTTCGTCCCGGACCATAGTCTACAAGGGGATGCTCATGCCGAACCAGCTTAGGAATTATTATCCTGAGCTTCAGGATGAAAGGCTCGAAACCCCGGCGGCCTTGATCCATTCCCGCTTTTCTACCAACACCTTTCCGGATTGGCCGCTGGCCCAGCCTTTCCGTATTGTCTCCCACAACGGGGAGATCAACACCATCAAGGGTAACCGCTTCTGGATGGCCGCCAGGGAAGCCCTTATGTCCCATCCCCGCTGGGGCGGCGCGTTAAAAGATATTTTCCCGGTGATAGAGCCGGGCCGCAGCGATTCCGCCAGCTTCGACAATGCTCTGGAGTTCCTCGTGCTGTCGGGCCGCAGCCTTCCTCACGCCCTGATGATGCTCATTCCCGAATCGTGGAACGACAAGAATCCTATATCCCCGGAACTTAAAGCCTTCTACGAATACCACGCCTGTATGATGGAGCCCTGGGACGGTCCGGCTTCTATGGTCTTTTGCGACGGACGTTATGTGGGGGGAACCCTGGACCGCAACGGTCTGAGGCCCTCCCGGTATACCATCACCAGGGACGATCTCATCGTCATGGCTTCGGAAACCGGGGTGCAGGACTTTAGACCCGAAGATGTGCGGTACAAAGGCCGCCTTATGCCGGGCAAGCTGCTTCTGGTTGACCTTGTTGAAGGGAGGATCATCCCCGATGAAGAGGTAAAGGATGAGGTTTGCCGGGCCAAACCCTATGGCGAGTGGGTAGCCAGGCATATAGTTACCCTCAACCAGATCCCTGCCGTCTCGGATTCCGGCGAATATGATCATGGAGAGGAGGCCGAATCCAATGCCGGCGGTCCTCTGTCTGTTCCCCATACGCTTTTTATGGAGAACTCCCTGGGCTATTCCAGGGAGGATAGGGACCGGCTTCTCTTTGTCATGGCGGAGACCGGTCAGGAACCTACCAGTTCCATGGGAACCGACACCCCTATTGCCGTGTTCTCCGACAAGAGCCAGCGGGTCTACGCCTACTTCAAACAGGTCTTCGCCCAAGTGACCAATCCGCCTATAGACTCCATCCGGGAAGACCTGGTTATGACGTTGACCAGTTTTACGGGCCCCCAGGGGAATCTTCTTTCCGGTGACGAAATGAACTGCCGGCGCATCAAGGTCCTCAGTCCTATCCTTACTCCCTCTGAATTTGCACAGTTGAGGGCCATCAAGCCGGAGGTTTACCAATGGAAGTTTCTGGACGCCGTTTTTGAGGTTCCGGCCAAAGGCGGGGCGCCGGGTTCCCTGAAATCCGCCCTGGATCGCCTGGTCTCCGATGCGGTCGCTGCGGTGGAAGGGGGCGCTTCCTTCATCGTTCTCTCCGACCGGGGGGCCCTGGAACCGGAAGCGGGACGCTGCGCCGTGCCCGCGCTTTTGGCGGCTGGAGCCGTACATCACGGTCTTATCCGGTCAGGAAGCCGCATGAAGGTTTCGATTGTTGTGGAATCCGCCGAACCCAGGGAGATCATGCACTTCGCCCTTCTTTTTGGTTACGGCGCGGACTTGATAGTTCCCTACGGGGCTTTGTCCGCCATTAACCTTATCTGTCAGCGTTACGATGGGAACCGTCTTGGGTCCTACCGGGATGCGGAAAAACGGTATATCAAGGGCCTCAGAAAGGCCATGCTCAAGGTTATATCCAAGATGGGAACCAGTACCCTCCGTTCCTATCGGGGCGCTCAAATTTTTGAGGCCCTGGGGCTTGGGCAGGAGGTGGTGGAGACCTGTTTCCGGGGCGCCGACAGCCGTATCGGTGGGGTAGGCTTTGCGGAGTTGGAGGCGGAAGCCTTGGCTCCTTATGAGGCCGCCCGGAAAGCCTGGAACCAGAGTTTTGGAAATTTGTGTTCCGGGGACGAAATTCCGGCTCACGAAATTCCGCCCGAAGCCTTCCTCCTCCGCGAGGACGGTCAGTACCGGTGGCGGAAGACGGGGGAACGCCATGCCTGGAATCCCGAAACCATCTACCTGCTTCAGTGGGCTGCCCGGAGCGGGGATTACGGCAAGTTCAAACAGTTCACCGCTGCGGCGGATGCTTTGAACCGGTCTCCCCATGTGATCCGGGGCCTTCTGGACTTCGCTCAGGACAAGGCCGCGCCCATTCCCATAGAGGAAGTGGAAAGTGTGGAAGAGATCATGAAGCGTTTTACCACCGGCGCCATGTCCTTTGGGTCTATCTCCAAAGAAGCCCACGAGACCATTGCCAAAGCGATGAATTCGATTCAAGGCCGGTCCAATTCCGGGGAAGGGGGGGAGAGTTCCGAACGGTTCCCGGTGCTAAAGGATGGTACGTGGCTCAGAAGCGCCATCAAGCAGGTGGCCTCCGGTCGTTTTGGGGTTACCAGCGAATACCTGGCCAACGCGGAAGAGATACAGATCAAAATAGCCCAGGGAGCAAAGCCCGGCGAGGGAGGCCAGCTTCCGGGGCACAAGGTTGACGCCCTTATCGCAAGGACCCGGTATTCCACGCCGGGGGTAACTCTGATCAGCCCTCCTCCTCATCACGATATTTATTCTATTGAAGATTTGGCGGAACTCATCTTTGATCTGAAGAACGCCAATCCCCAGGCGCGGATCAGTGTCAAGCTGGTGTCCGAGACCGGGGTGGGAACCATTGCGGCGGGTGTCGCCAAAGCCCATGCAGATAGTATCCTGATTTCGGGTTACGACGGCGGTACCGGGGCCAGTCCCCAGAGCAGCATACGTCATGCCGGTCTTCCCTGGGAACTGGGCCTTTCCGAAACCCACCAGGTGCTGGTGCGGAACGGACTCCGGGGCCGGGTACGGCTCATGACCGACGGCCAACTCAAAACTGGCCGGGACATCGTTATCGCCGGTATGCTTGGGGCCGAGGAATTCGGGTTCGGCACTTCTACCCTCATCGTCATGGGCTGCGTGATGATGCGCAAGTGTCACGAGAACACCTGTCCCATGGGTGTCGCCACCCAGGACCCGGAATTGCGGAAACGGTTCACCGGAAAGAGCGAATACCTTATCAACTTTTTCCGCTTCCTTGCACGGGAGACTCAGGAGATCATGGCCTCCCTGGGGTTCAGGCGTTTCGATGAACTCGTGGGGCATTCCGAATACCTAAGTGCGCGGCGGAGCGATAAGCCCAAGGCTGCCGGCGTCAATCTCTCCCGGATCCTCTGCAAGAGCGAAGGACCGGCGGATGTTCCCGGCGGAGATGCCTTGAGCTGCATCCAGCGGCAGGTGCACAAGATCGACAAGGTTTTGGACCGCGAACTCATCGAAAAGTGCCTTGCCGCCCTGGACAGGAAAACCCCGACCGCCCTGGAATTTCCCATCCGCAACACCGACCGGGCCGTGGGAGCCATGCTCTCTTATGAGGTGTCCCGGCGTTTCGGCGGAAAGGGCCTCCCGGAAAATTTCGTCACCGTGGACTTCACCGGTTCCGCCGGCCAAAGTTTCGGCGCTTTTCTGGCAAAGGGCGTCAACTTCCGTCTTGCCGGGGACGCCAACGACTACCTGGGCAAGGGACTTTCCGGTGGCCGCATCATCGTGGCCCCTCCCCCAGGTTCAACCTTTAAGACCAACGAGAATATCATCGTGGGAAATACGGTGCTTTACGGAGCGACTTCGGGTATGCTCTACGCCGCCGGGGTCGCCGGTGAGCGCTTCTGTGTGCGGAACTCCGGGGCCGTCGCGGTGGTGGAAGGGACCGGGGATCACTGCGCCGAGTACATGACCGGCGGACGGGTCATCGTTTTGGGGAAGGTGGGCCGGAACTTTGCCGCCGGTATGTCCGGGGGTATAGCTTATGTTCTGGATGTGACCGGCAATTTCGTATTCTTTCTGAACAAGGGGATGGTGGAACTTTCCGGACTGGATAACGAGGATGATGAGAATTTCGTCAAAGAGCAAATCGGAAATCATGTGTATTGGACCGGTTCTGTTTATGCCAAGGGAATCCTGGACGCCTGGGGGGACTACAAACCCAAATTCGTCAAGGTGCTTCCGGTGGAATACAAACGGGCCCTTGAAGAGATGAAGCTGGCGGAATTGGACCGGAGGCTCCGGGAGATCCGCGAACAGGAAGAAATCGCGGAACGGGTATAAAAACAGGCGCGGAGAGGAAATTTATGGGCGATCCAAAAGGTTTTTTGAAGATAAAGCGCAAGGCTTCCGGCTACAGGCCGGTGGAGGAGCGGCTCAACGACTATATCGAGGTTGAAAGCCGCCTTCCCGATGGTGAGCGGCGGGAGCAGGCGTCCCGGTGTATGGACTGCGGGGTGCCTTTCTGCCACTGGGCCTGTCCGGTTTCCAATGTTATGCCCGAATGGCAGGACCGGCTTTACCGGGGCGATTGGAAGGGGGCCTGGGCCGCCCTGGAAGACTGCAACCCTTTTCCGGAATTCACTGGCCGGGTGTGTCCTGCCCTCTGCGAAGCCTCCTGTGTGCTGGGCTACAACGATGATCCGGTTACCATCAGGCAGAACGAACTTGCCGTCATCGAGAAGGCCTTCGATCTGGAACTGGTGATCCCCCGGCCCCCGAAATCCCGGAACGGAAAGAAGGTGGCCGTTGTGGGCGCGGGACCTGCGGGGCTTGCGGCGGCCTGTTACCTTAACCGGGGAGGTTTTTCCGTCACGGTCTACGAAGGGGACCGGAAGCCCGGAGGCTACCTCCGCTACGGAATCCCGGACTTCAAGCTGGACAAGAGCTTTATAGACCGGCGCATCAGGCTCATGGAAGCCGAAGGGGTGAGCTTTAAAACGGGCTGCCGGATCGGTTCGGGCCGCTATGCTTTCGGGACCAG